>DASQFG010000475.1:0-4724 GCA_035633315.1 Nakamurella sp.
GGCGGTCAGGATCGTGGCGAGGGCTTTCTCGGTGGCGGTGGCGCCCTGACCAACGATCCACACCCAGCACTCCACGCACCCAACGGAAGAGCACTCCCACCGGCCGAAGCGGCAGACAACCCCACGCCGCTTCGGCCGGGCCGTCACCACTCATCACGGCCACACGCCGAGCGGTTCAGATCATCGGGAATGTCACGAGCTCAACTGGGGGCAAAGCCGCCGGCCCCAGACCTCCACCGCTACACCCTCATCGGGCGATTCGAAACGTTCGGGGAGACAAGCTGTACCTTGTCGTGGTGTCGCGCGCCGCGACGCTGCCACCGGTTTGAAACACCGGTGGCAGCCCGGGTGGCGGCCCCGTGGGCAGCGTGGTCAGGCGAGGCTGGTCGCCGCGGTGTCCCGGGTGAGGAAGAACCGGACCATTTCCGCGAAGGGCGTCCGGTCCGTGTGGGTCGGTGTAGCTGCCGGTGGGGTTGCCACCGGACCAGGCGTGCCCGCTGTTGTGGACGATCCAGGACTCCGCGAGGGTCGCGCCGCCGGTGTCGGCGTGCACGGTGTGGGTGTGGGTCCGGCCACCGGTGTTCGTGCCGCGGGTGATCACCGGCGCGGCCACCTTGGTGGTCGCCGTTCCGGCGGTGTGCGCGGCCAGCCGGGCAGCGATGATCCGGTCGGCGTTGACGGCGGCGATGGTGGTGTCCGCGTCGCCGTGGAAGACGATCACCGGCACGGTGTTCCCCGCATCGGGTGACCCACCGGTCTGCATGGCGACGAACGCGGACACGACGTCGTGGGCGGCTCCGTGCGCCAGCCCGGAGTGCACACCGACCGCGGCATAGAGCTCCGGGTACGTCGCGGCCATCGCGCCGCCGGCGGACAGCCCGGCGATGAACACTTGGGTCGGGTCGACCACCCGGTCGCGCATGATCTGCCGGGCGATACCGGCGATGATCGCCGGTTCGCCGGCGTCGCGGGACTGGTCCTCGGGGCGGAACCAGTTCCAATAGCCGCTGGGGTTGACCGCGCGGGGCTGTTGGGGGTGGGCGACCAGGAACGTGTGCTCCTCGGCCAGCTCGTTCATGCCGGTTCCGGCGGCGAAATCGGCCGCGTCCTGGGTGCCGCCGTGCAGCATCACCACCAGCGGCACCGGGTCACCGCGGTACCCGGTCGGGATATACAGCTCATAGCCGCGGGTCCCGGCAGCCGCGGCATGCGTGAGGTGGCGGACATCTCCACCCCGACGTCCCGCCGCCGCGGCGGGTTCGAAGGACTCAAATGGGGTCATTTCCGGTCACGTGGCAGTCCCATTTTCTGGTTTCTGGGTGGTCACAGCAGTGCCCACGAGGACAGGCTCATCACGGTGGCCAACCCCAGGACCGCACCGGCGGTCAACAACAGCACCGGGACAACCGTGCACACCTCTTTGACGATCTTCACGGCAGGAGAGCTCCGTTTCACGGGTGGATCACGCCGCCACGTCAACGGTGAACACATCGGGACGTGGCATGGTTTCGGGCGCGCGTCAGCGCCATCGGAAGGGACGGAGAACTGGTGCCTGGCAACCTTTTCGCGTACCCGGGTCGGTTCCGGACCCGGGTCGGGCCCCGATGCTGCCGGCAGTCACCGAAGGTGGGCGACTTTTCTGCACCCCAGCCGGTCAGCTGCGCTCGGACATGGCGTCGTCGGCGGTCACCCGCGAAGGTGGATCGTTGAGCCGATCGTAAACCACGCCGGCCGCAGCACCCGCGTGCTGCCTCCCACACCAGCACACAGACCTCACCCGCCTGCGGACCCCGATGGTGCCCGCCGTCACAACGTTAGCTATTAACCGTTCGAACAGCTAACCTGCTAATAGGCGGCGAGTGAGCCGCCCAACGAGACCGTCCCGTCTGGCGGAACGCCGCGGCGACAGCGCCGAACACCAAGTGCCCCAACAAAACCCGGGTGTCGGCCGTATCCAGCGATTCACCCCGACACGGCGATCAGCGCCGTACCAACAAGGAGTGCCATGACCAGCACCGAGTCCTCCACCGCCCTCGCGCACCGGGCGCGCACCGCCACCGAGACGTCCACCGACGCCTTGAAGCGGGGCACGAAAACGCTGACCGACCAGGCCGACCTGATGGGCCAACTGCCGACCCTGGACCTGACCGAGCCGGTGGCCCGCTACTTCGAGTACGTGCAGAAGTCGGTTGATCTGAACCGCGACCTGGCCATCAGGTGGGCCGAACTGGTCACCTCGCTGTTCGGGGCCGTCCGCGAGCAGGCCCAGTCGTTCGGTCACCTGCTCACCGATGGCGCCGAGAAAGTCGCCGACGTGGCCAACGAGCACGCCGAGAACGCCGAGAACGCCGCCCGCGGGCAGGCCGAGAAGATCGAGCAGGCCGAGAAGGACCAGGCCCGCAAAGCCAAGCAGGCCGAACGCGAGCAGGCCAAGCACGAGCACGAGCAGGCCCGCGAGGCCTACCAGGGTCTGACCAAGGTCGAGCTCAGCGACAAGCTCGCCGAGCGGGACCTGCCCAAGTCCGGCACCGTCGAGGAGCTCATCGAGCGCCTGGTCAGCGCCGACAGCGAGTAATCCGCTCCCGATTCACCCACGGCACCGGTGCCGGCAGCCCCGCTGCCGGCGCCGGTGCCGTGGTGTTCACCCGCCAGGCGGTGGTCGCCTGCCGCACCCCTCGCCCGCGTCGGGCGAGTCGGCGATGCACCATGTCCCGCTGCCGCGCACCGCGTCAACGCCGGATCGACAGGCGCTGCGTGTACCCACACCGGCCCAGTGTCCAACCGGACAGCGCCGCCCTCGTGGTGCATCGTCACCGAGCAACAGGCATCACCCACCCCGACACCGGAAAGAACTGGCTGAACTCGAACCCGCCGTCAAGACGTCCGTCGAGCTTCGCCGGGGATGACGAGGCCGACCGGTTGCGCACCACCGGGCCGGCGAAAATCGGATCTGCTTCCGCTGACGCCCCAACCATTTCAGTCACTGACTCCTGCGGCTACCGCCCACTTCCTGCCGCGGCATCGAAGCCAACCAGGCAACGCATCCCCCGGCATCACCCCGAAGCCGTGACCGGAGCGCACCCCGGCAGCGGCGTCGCCGGTCGACGTGCCGTCCATGAGCGCCTACCGTTGGTGCTCTCAGCGGGACGTCCGCGAACCCCTTCCGCTCGTGTGGTGGTGTGTCGACGGCCTGCGGGGGCCGAGCGGTGGGTCCGTCGATGCCGAAGCCCGCGGTCAGGCCTGCATCATCACCGCGTAGGACCCGACGCCCAGCAGCCGGGCTGCGTCGATCGGTCCGCGCTCGAGTATCAGCGCGGCGAGCCTGCCCAGGTTGGGGTCGAAATCGACGTCCAGCACGGTGCCCAGCTGCACCCCTGAGGTCGTCAGCACCCGCTTGTGCAGCAGGGTGTGCGGCTTGCCCGCAAGCTCGGCCAGATACTGGTCCGCTTCCACCACCGCGGCGGCGCCGGGCACCGTCACCGCGTCGACGCCGAACGCGATGATATTCGGCCAGGGCAGCGCGCTGCCCCGGGACGAGGTCCTGGACAGGGTCAGCGCGACGATCCCCGGCAGCCGCGGATCCACCACGTAGTCGCTGACCTGGCCGACCGTCGACGCGGTGTCCGTACTGACCACCTTGCGGCCCATCGCCTCGGAAAAAAGCATCAACGCTGTCCCCTCAGATGGGCCCGGAAGTCATCGACCGCGGCACCGAACCCCGCCAGGTCGTCGGTGACGAACTCGCGGGCCGCGGCCGGCACCATCAGATGCTCACCCGACGCGGACAGCGTGTCGGGCAACGGGATCAGCATCCGGTTCGTGCCCCGCCCCAACCCCTGAGCCGGGTCGATCTCGTAGCCCACCACGTCGGCCTGCCCGCCGCCGCCATCAGCGACCTCGATGACCACGTCGACGACGACACCCAGCGCGGCGCCGTCATCGGTCAGCACCTGCGAGCCGAGGATGTCACCCGCTGCCGGCCCGCCGGACTGCACCGCGGCGAGCAAGGACTCGATCGGGGTGAGCGCGTCCTCGCCCCGGATGACGACCGCGTCGGGACCCAGACCCACCACCCTCTCCCAGGGCAACGCGGTCTTCAACGGACCGGCGAACAGGCCACGACCGTTCAGGGTGAACCCGCCGACCTGCCCGCCGTGGGCGGCGTACATGATGTCCTTGATCTGCGCGATGTCCTCACCGGCGAAGGTGACCACCGGGAGCTTGATGATCTCGCTGGACCGCAGCAGCTGGCTCACCGGGCGTCGTCACCCTTGGCGCGGTCACTGATGATGACCCCACCGGTGCGGCGGCGGGCCTGGATCGCCAGCACGCCACCGATCACCGCCACGATGATGACCACCACGATGATCAACCACACCCACCATTGCACCGCGCGGCTCCTCTATTTCGGACCGGAATGGCACCATCCAGGCCAGGGTCAGCACTACCCACGACCATAGTCGGGGACGCGGGCAGGCACCGGGGCGGCGCGGGCGCGGGATCGACCTCCGGGTCGTCGATCGGGCCCGTGCCATCCCAGCAAACCGGCAGTAGCGGCACTATCCAGCTGCCGAGCCGCCGCCACCGGTCACCGACTTCCGGATGCCGACCAGCCGTCGCAGGACGTCGAACCAGAATTGCGCGCCGAACAGCAGGGCGACCAGCGTGATCCCCCTGCCCAACCAGCCGTAGTCATGGAATTCGTAGTCCCAGATGTCCGCAAC
>DASQFG010000476.1:0-7293 GCA_035633315.1 Nakamurella sp.
AGCCAGGCGTGCAGCGGAGCCAGCCCGGCCTTGGTGCCGAACCCGACGATCAGCAGCGCCGCCGCGATCCGGGTGACACCGGGGTCCAGGTTCGGCGCCGCGGCGACCAGATCCACCCAGTCCAGCCCGGCCGGCGGCGAAGTGTGCTGCGCGGCGAAGTTCAGCAGGAAGGTGCCCAGCAGCGCCAGCGCGATCCCGGTCGAGCAGATCACCACGTACTTCCACGCGGCCTCCACCGCCGCACGGCCGCGGCGCTGGCCGACCAGGAAGGCGGTGACGATGGTGGTGGCCTCCATGGCCACCCACAGCACGCCAAGCCCGGCCGCCAGCACCGCCAACGCCATCAGCGCGAGGAAGACCTGCACCAGCAGCACCATGTGCCGGCAATCCCGCTCGTCGGCCCGCCCGGCCTCGACCTCGACGGCGAGGTAGCTGGGGGTGGCCACGGCGCTGATCAGCGCCACCGCGCCGATGACGATCAACAGGAACGCGCTGAGTGCGTCGACCCGCAGCAGCGAGAAGAACGCCACCTGCGGACCGGACGCGGTCACCCCGGCGGCGATCGCGATCGCGGCGCCCAGCACGCAGGCGGCGCTGACCACGCCGACCCAGCGCGTGCTCGGCCGCCACCCGAGTACCCCGAACACCAGCGCCCCGAGCAACGGCACGAGAACCGGCAGCAGCATCAGCCAGGCCGGCCATCCCCACATCGGCGAGTTCGTCATCAGTCGTGCAACTCCCGGAGCTCGTCCAGGTCGGTGGCGCCGAACGCCTCGCGCATCCGGGTCTTCAACACCTGCAGCACCAGCACCACCAGCAGCACGTCCAGCGACACGCCGAGCTCGACGATCAACCCGACGCCGGTCGCCGTCAGGAACCCGACAGCGGTGATGCCGTTGTCCAGCAACAGGAATCCGACCAGCTGGGACAGTGCCAGCCGACGGGTGACCAGCACGAAGAAGCCGATCAACACCACCGCCATGCCGACCGGGATGGCGTGCGTGGCCGGTGACGGCGCGAGCTCCACCAGCGGCTGGGAGACGGCGTACGCGAGCAGGGTCAGCGCGGCCGCGGCCAGCAGCGAGGACACCACGTTCACCAGCGGCTTGGTCTCCCGCTGAGCGACGCCGGCGGAGGCCGCCGCCCGCCGCAGCACCCAGGGCAGCACACCGGCCCGCAGGACCAGCACGCCGACCGCCACCGCGCCCAGCTCGGCGGACCCCTCGGCCACCGCGATGATGCCGACCAGCGTCGCGAGCGCCACGCCCTGCAGCGCGAACACGTCGATGATCCCGGTCAGTTCCCGGCGCCACAGGATCAGCACCGCGGTCAGCAGGAACGCGCCGGCCACCAGGTTCAGCAGCTGCGTGTACAGGGCGGTACTCATGCGAGGAAGAACGAGGCGGCCACTGCGAGCAGCCCCAGGACGAAGGAACCGGCGAGCAGTTCGGGTACCCGGAACAACCGCAGCTTGGCCAGGAAAACCTCGCCGACCGCCAGTGCGGCGCCGAGGACGGCGACCTTCACCACGAAGGCGAGCACCCCGATCGCGATCACCGGCACCGACCCCGACGTGGCGATGCCCCACGGCACGAACAGGTTGGCCAGCAACCCGAGGAAAACGGTCAGCCGCATCGCGGAGGCCAGCTCGACCATGGCCAGGTCCGGACCGGAGTACTCCAGCACCATGGCCTCGTGCACCATCGTCAGTTCCAGATGGGTGGACGGGTTGTCGACGGGCAGCCGGCCGGTCTCGGCGATGATCACCACGATCAGCGCGACCGCGGCCAGCAGGCTGACCGGGGAGAAGACCTGCGCCGGGTCGTCAAGGCCGGAGGTGACGATCGCGGCCAGGTTCGTCGACCCGACCGGCACGGACAGCGCGAAGATCGCCACCAGCATCGTCGGCTCGACCAGCGCGATGATCGTGGTCTCCCGGCTGGCGCCCATCCCGCCGAACGCGGTCCCGGTGTCGAGTCCGGCCAGCGCCAGCGCCACGGTGCCCAACGTCAGCAACGCGACCACGGCGAACAGGTCGGCGACCGGGTCCAGGGCGGACGCGGTGGTGACGAACGGGGCCACCGCCGCCACCACCAGGCAGGTCGCGACCAACAGCAGCGGTGCCACCCGGAACACCTCGCTGGTGCCGCGCGGTGAGGTCCGTTGTTTGCGCATCAGTTTGCGTAGGTCCCGCCAGGGCTGAGTTATGCCCGGCCCCGCTCGACCTTCCGCCCGGGCGCGGAGCTGCCGCATCATCCCGATGAGCAGCGGGGACAGCCCGATGACGATCAGCAGTTGGAGGACGACCCCGACGGTGCCGTACACGCTGGGCGCGTTCACCGGGTCACCACCAGCAGGATCAGCAGGGCGCACAGCGAGTAGAAGCCGTAGCCGAGGTAGCGGTGCACGCTGCCGGGGGCGAGCCGTCGGCCCACCCGGCCCCACACCGCCATCACGGCGAGCACCGGCTCGTACAGCCGGCGTTCGATCCGGTCGGGAACCCGGCGGTGGTACTCGATCGCCTCGACCAGGTAGGCCGATTCCCGGTGATGGGTGACGTCGACGTCCTGCTCGGCCTGCACCACGTCGTCGAACACCCGCTGCAGTGGCTCGGCGAAAGACGTTGCGGTGTATTCCATCCGCGCCGACAGCGGGCCGGCGCCGCAGTCCCACAGCCTGGCCTCGCGGGCGGCCCGCCTGGTGGCAAGCGCGCGTGCCGCGGCCAGCGTGGCGACCAGCCCGATCACCAGCGCGACCGTGAGCAACAGCGGGGACAGGGACCCGGCGAAGTCGGTCAGCGCGATGGTCGTCGCGGTGACCGTCACCGGATCCCCGGATCCGACGACTCCCCCCGCCACCGCTCCGATGGTGGGCAGCACCAGGGTCGGCAGCAGCGCCAGCCCGATGCAGGCGGCGGCCGCCAGCCCCATCCCGGCCAGCATGCTGGGCGGGCTCTCGTGCGCCGACTCGGCTTCCCGGCTGCGCGGCCTGGCCAGGAAGCCGACCCCGAACGCCTTGACGAACGTCGCCACCGCCAGTCCGGCGGTCAGCGCGACGGCGGCGACCGCGAGCGGCATGACGATGGTCGCCGACACCCCGGCCGGCAGTCCGTGGATCAGCGCCTGCAGCAGCAGCCATTCGCTGACGAACGCCGCGCCCGGCGGCAACGCCGACGCTGACAGCGCGCCGATGCCGAAAGCCGCTGTGGTGCGCGGCATTCCGTCGTGGAGCCCGCCGAGGTAGTCCAGGTCGCGGCGCCCGGTGGCGTGCACGACCGAGCCGGCCGACTGGAACAGCAACGTCTTGAAGGCGGCGTGGTTGACGATGTGCAGCAGCGCGGCGGCCATCGCCAGCCCGGCCAGCGTCAGGTCCCCGGACGCGGTGAAGAGCCCGGCTGCCCCGACACCGACGAGCACGATCCCCATGTTCTCGGTGGTGGAATGGCCCAGCAGCCGTTTGAGATCGGTGCCGATCGCGGCCTGCAGGATCCCGTAGACCGCGGACAGCGCGCCCAGCGCGAGGACCAGCAGCCACCACCAGGCGGCACCGCCGCCCAGCAGGTCGAATCCGACGCGCACGATGCCGTACACACCGAGGTTCACCATCGCCGCCGACATCAGCGCCGACACGTTGCTGGGCGCCTCCGGGTGCGCCCGCGGCAGCCAGGCGTGCAGCGGCACGATGCCGGCCTTGGAGGCGAAGCCGATCAGCGTCACCAGGAAGATCAGTGCCGCCAGGCCGGGCGAAAGGTGTTGCCCCGCAAGCCGCAGTGCCGCGTAAGTGCCGTCGGTGGCATTGGCGGCGAAGATCAGCAACCCGATCAGGATGGCCACCAGGCCCAGGTGGGTCATCACCGCGTACCAGCGGCCGGCAGAAGCAACTTCCGGCCGCCGCCGATGCTCGGCGAGCACCAGCAGCAACGACGTCAGCGCCATCAACTCCCAGCACAGCAGGAAGGTGCCGATGCTCGCCGCGGCCGGCACCAGCATCATTGCCAGCACGAACAGCGGCAGCATGCATTGCACCAGGCGCCCGTCCAGGCCCCCCCGGCAATAGCCGACGCCGTAGATACCGGTCGCGACCGCCACCCCGCCGGTCACGGCCAGGAACGCCCCGCCGAGCGGATCGATGGCGAAGACCACCCCGGACAGCGGCAGCAGGTCCGGCGCCGCGAACGAGGCGACCTGGCCGACCATCGCGGCGACCCCGGCGACCAGCGCGCCGGCGCCGCAGACCGCGATACCCACGCCGACCACCGCCGACCGCGCGGGACGAGCGATGAGCAGCGCGGCCAGCGCGCTGAGCAGTCCGAAGGTCACCGCCGTCAGCAGGCCGGCCTGCACGGTGTTCACTCCCGTCACCGGCCGGTCAGCCGGCGGAGCGCCTCGACGATCGCGTCCGGGCGCGGCGGGCATCCGGTGATCTCCAGGTCGACCGGAACGATGTCGCCCACCGCACCCGCGACCCCGTAGGCCTTGCTGAACACACCGCAATTTCTGGCGCAGTCACCCACGGCGACAACGAGTTTCGGGCCCGGCACCGCCTGGTAGGTCCGGCGCAGCGGCTCGGCCATGTTGAGCGTGACGGCACCGGTGACCAGCAGGGCGTCGGCGTGCCGGGGCGAGGCCACCAGTCGCGCGCCGTACCGCTCGGCGTCGTAGACCGGCCCGAACGCGGAGGCGATCTCCACCTCGCAGCCGTTGCAGGAGCCGGCGTCGACGTGCCTGATCTGCACGGAGCCGTGCAGTTCCTTGATGGCCTCCGCAGTGAGCTCGGCAGGTGGGGGGGACGTGTCGATCGGACCGGGTGGCGCAGGTTCGGCCACCCGGCCCACCGCGCGGATCTTGCGCCACAGACTCAACACCGGACCCTCCCCGCTACTGGACCGGCGCCGCGGGGCTGACCGGGCTCCGCAGGTCCGCCAACAGCCCGACCTGGCCGGCGATGACTTCGGTGAGGATCACCCGGGCGACGGCCAGTAGTTCGGCGATCTCGGGGCTGGTCAGGGAGTAATAGACCGACGAACCCTCCTTGCGGGTCATCACCAGCCCTGCCCTGCGCAGCACCGCCAACTGCTGTGACAGGTTGGTGGGCTCGATGCCCACCTCGGGCAGCAGTTCCGACACGGCGTGTTCGCGCTGGCCCAGCAGCTCCAGCACCCGGATGCGGGCGGGGTGGCCGAGCGTCCTGAAGAACTCGGCCTTGACCTGATAGAGCGGCGCGCTCATGCACTCTCACCCACGCGGCTGCCCATGGTTCAACAGTTGCATACACTGGCAACTGCTCATCAACCTCTGTTGTCGAACGAGACGCAGGTCACTTGGTGCGTGCTCAGGCACACGTGCTGCGCAGGACCTTTGGCTCTGTTCGCTGCTTTCGACCCGCGCCGACGATGAACGGAGCCGGTACTGGGGTGGACGAGGGAGTCGAGGCACATGCAAGCGCTTGTGGTGTACGAGTCGATGTTCGGCGACAGCCGGGCGATCGCGGAAGCAGTGGCCGCCGGTCTGTCGGGGGAGATGGCGGTGAGCGTGGTCGAGGTCGGTGCTGCTCCGGCCTCCGTGGATCGCGACGTCGATCTGCTGGTGGTCGGCGGGCCCACCCACGCGTTCGGCATGAGCCGACCGACGACCAGGGACGACGCGTTGTCGAAGTCCGAGGGTGCAGGGGTGGTGTCCAAGGGCGACGGACTGCGGGAATGGCTCGACGCCGTGCACATGGAACTGGATGTACCGGCGGTGGCCTTCGACACCAGGATCAACAAGCCGCGCGTACCCGGTTCGGCTGCGCACGCCGCGCAACGCCGGTTGCGGCACATCGGCTGCACGACGGTGGCGCCGGCCGAGAGCTTCTACGTGCACGGCACGAAAGGGCCGTTGGTCGACGGCGAGGTCGACCGGGCACGGCAGTGGGGACGGCAGTTGCTGGCGAAGCTGCCCCATCCCCAGCCGGACACGTCGGCGAACTGACGCGGCGCCTGGTGACCTGACTTGGTTGACCTGACTTGGTTGACCTGACTTGGTTGACCGGCAACGGATGTGAGAACAAGAGGTCGTGGGGGTTGCCATGCTCGACGCGGTCAGCACGAAGGTGGCCATCGCGTGTCAGGGGGGTGGCAGCCAGACCGCGTTCACGGCCGGTGTGCTGAGCAGGATCCTGCGCGACCCTGGCCTTGACCGGGATTTCGAGCTGGTCGCCCTGAGCGGTACCTCCGGTGGAGCGATCTGCAGCGCGTTGGCCTGGTACGGCCTGCTGGCCGGGGCCGACGGTGCCGGCAGTCGGGGTGACGTCGCCGCCGATCTGCTCGGCGCGTTCTGGCAGCGGAATTCAGCCCACGACCCGTGGGACATGATGGTGCTGAATCCCTTCGTCGTGGGAATGCACCGCCTGGTGGACGCCGGTGTATTCCCGGCGACGGCTCCGCTGAAGGGCGTGCAGGAACAGGTCAGGGCGCGCCTGGAAGGCCTGCTGAACGGGCTGATCCGGTTCGACGATCTTCCCGAACTGCTCCGCGCCCATCCGCGGCACCCGACCCTGATGTGCAGCGCCGTGGACGCCGTCACCGGGGAGTTCGCGGTGTTCGAAGAGGCCTGTCCCGATCCGGACTGGCGCCGGGAGCGCTGGGACTCGCACCCGGCCGCGGTGTCGGTGAAGACCGTGCTCGCCTCGGCTGCCGTGCCCCCGTTGATGCCGGCCATCCGGATCGACAAGGGCGTCGGGCACGATCCGCAATTCGGTGAGTACTGGGACGCATTGTTCGCGCACAATCCGCCGATCCGGCACCTGGTCGATCGGGACTTCTCGATGCGGCCGGACGAGGTCTGGGTGATCCAGATCGACCCGGACGTCGATCCGGACGTGCCGACCACGCCGCTCGATGTGGTGGCCCGCCGGTTCGAGTTGGGCAGCAATCTGTCCATGGCTGCGGAATTGCACTGGATCCGGCAGATCAACCAATGGATCGCGCAGGGGGTGCTGCCCGAGCAGGACTTCAAGCCTATCGAGGTGGCCCGGATTCAGATGAGCAAACCGCTGGCCAGCCGGCTGGACCTGGCGTCCTCGGTCGACCGCGACCCTGCGTTCCTGCGCGAACTCATGGCCGACGGCGATCAGCAGGTGAAGGCGTTTCTGGCCGAGCGTCACGACCTCAAGTCCGAATGGTGGGAGCCGAACCTCCCCCACCGCTACCACCCCGTCGTCTCCACCACCTGGCCCGTCCGCCCCTGAGTGGCGCGGATCAACATCGACTGCGCGGCTCAACTCGGCTACTCCTGTCACACGGGTCCCATAACC
>DASQFG010000477.1:0-1545 GCA_035633315.1 Nakamurella sp.
ACCGAACTCGCAGGGCCGCGGGTCGGCACCAACACCACATCTCCATCTCACTGCGGGGGCCGCAATGGCAGACAAGGACTTGACTCGGATCGCCGCGCTGCTGCGCAAGGCCGAGAGCACCGACAACGAACACGAGGCGGACGCCTACCTGCAGGCCGCGCAGCGGCTGGCCACGCTGTCCGCGGTCGACCTCGCGGTGGCCCGGACGCACAGTGAACACCGCGAGCGGCGGGTCCGGCCCACCCAGCGGACCGTCACCATCGGCGAGTCCGGCAAGCGCGGCCTGCGGACCTACGTCCAGCTGTTCCTGGCGATCGGCCGCGCGAACAACCTGACCTGCGACATCGCCAGGGACTCGAGCCGGGTGTACGCGTACGGATTCGACACCGACATCGACACCGTCGAGGCGCTGTACGCATCCCTGGTGGTCCAGATGGTGCGGGCCTCCGACGCCTACATCAAGTCCGGCGACTACGCCCGGGAGAAGGTCACCAAACAGGTCAAAATCCCCGGCTCCGAGCGGTACAACCGGTGGCGGCGGGAGGTCAGCTACGACTACGAGCTGGTTGAGCGGCCGGTGCACGCCACCACGGCCAGGATCAATTTCCAGCAGGCCTTCGCGGTGCGGATCGGGGCCAGGCTGACCGAGGCGCGCCAGCAGGTCGAACGGGAGGCGACCCGGACGACCGGGGTCGCCGATCGCGGCGACATCGATAGCATGCGGACCGGTACGGACGGGGCGAGCGTGGCGCTGGTGCTGCGGGAACGGGAAATCGAACTGGCGGAGCATTACCGCGCGAACTCCACCGCTCGCGGGAGCTGGACCGGCACCCGGGCAACCACCGGTTACTCCGCTCGATCACAGCGGGCGGGCGACCGGGCCGGCCACCGGGCCCGCCTCGGCGCGGAACGATCGATCGGCGGCGCGCGGCCCGGCGTCGAGGGAGGGTCGTGATGGCGCCTGCCGAGACGACGGCAATGACCCCCACCCCGATGACGGCAGCCCGCGACGCCCAACGCTCCCGGGTCTACGACGCCGAACACCTGGTCCACCGGCTGTTCGACCGATCCAGCGAGTACCCGATGCTCGAGGTCGCTGGGTCCCGGATCACCTTGCCGGTCGAGCGCCGGTTCGCCTCGATCGACTCAGTGCAGTCCTACGTCGTCCGGGTCCTCGCGCTCGGCTGGGTGCGGGCCACCTGGTTGCGAGCGGCCGTGCCGGTGGTCGTGCGCGGCCGCGCCGGCGACGCGCGGGCCCACTACGATCGCGCGGGGGCGGTGATGGCGGTACCGACCCACCGGGGCAACTCCGCCTGGGCGATGCGGGAACTGGTTGTGCTGCACGAACTTTCGCATCATCTTGCCGACGGGCCGGAGGTGGCTCACGGGCCGGAGTTCGTGGACCGGATGCTGACCGTGATCGACGGGATCATCGGCCCGGAGGCCGCGCTGCTGCTGCGCGTCACCCTGCTGGACAACGGGGTGCGGATGGCCTGAACAACCGTCCGCGCCGACTACGACCGGGCGCAGTCTGCTGGCGAAGGG
>DASQFG010000478.1:0-1719 GCA_035633315.1 Nakamurella sp.
CAACCAGTCGCCGGCGCTGGCCTGGTCGGGCTTCCCGGAGGGCACCCGGTCGTTCGCGGTCAGCTGCTTCGACCCGGACGCCCCGACCCCGTCGGGCTACTGGCACTGGACCGTGGTGGACATCCCGGCCGAGGTGACGGCGCTGGCGCGCAACGCCGGCGCGGCCGACGGCAGCGGCCTGCCCGCCGGCGCGTTCCAGGCCGTGACGGACGGCGGCAACGTGGGGTACGAGGGAGCGGGCCCGCCGCAGGGCGACCAGGTGCACCGGTACTTCTTCGTCGTGCACGCCGTCGACGTCCCGACCCTGGGCGTCACACCGGACACCGGTGCCACCGCCGTGTCCTTCAACTTGGCGTTCCACACGCTGGCGCGGGCCATCATCGTGCCGATGTTCTCGTACTGAACCACACCGGAGCGCCGTCGTGGCGGGTCGCCGGACCGCGGGCATGATCACCATCGGTTTAGCCTGGATGCATGCCACATTTCGACCTGGTCATCGTCGGGACCGGCTCGGGTAACTCCATACCCGGGCGCGAGTTCGACCACTGGAAGATCGCGATCGTGGAACGGGGGGCGTTCGGCGGTACCTGCCTGAATGTGGGCTGTATCCCGACCAAGATGTACGTCTACCCCGCCGACCTCGCCGAGGGCACCCGGCGTGGCGGCGAACTCGGCGTGCACGGCCGGGTCGAGTCCGTGGACTGGCCGGCGATGCGGGACCGCATCTTCGCCAGGGTGGACGAGATCGAGTCCAGCGGGCGGGCGTTCCGGGAGGGCCCGAAGTGGCCCAACACCACGGTGTACGCCGGCACCGGAAGGTTCACCGGCCGCAAGGCCATGACGGTGTGGCGCAATGACGGCGGAACCACCGAGATCACCGCCGACCGGTTCGTCATCGCCGCCGGCGGCCGGCCGGTCATCCCGGACATCCCCGGATTGGACGAGGACGACATCGGCCAGGGCCCGGTGCACACCTCGGACACGATCATGCGGATCGAGGAACTGCCGCGGCGGCTGCTGATCGTCGGCGGCGGCTACATCGCGGCCGAGTTCGCACATATCTTCGCCTCGTTCGGCACCAAGGTCACCCAGGTGGTGCGCGGGTCACGGCTGCTGCGACACCACGACACCGATATCGCCACCACCTTCGCGGCGCACGCCGCCCGCCGCTACGACCTGCGGCAGGACACCGATGTGTGCGGCATCAAACCGGAGAGTTCCGGTGACGGCGGCCTGACGGTGCACCTGGAGGGGCCCTACGGCGCCGACACGGTCGACACCGACCTGATGCTGCTGGCCACCGGCCGGGTGCCGAACTCCGATCTGCTGAACGTCCGGGCGACCGGCGTCACCGTCGATCCGCGCGGCCTGGTCGTCGTCGACGACTACCAGGAGACCGTCGTCCCCGGCATCTATGCGCTGGGCGACATCAGCTCGCAGTACGCGCTCAAGCACGTCGCCAACCACGAGGCGAGAGTGGTTCGGCACAACCTGGCGCACCCCCAGGCCCGGATCACCGCGGACCACCGGTTCGTCCCGGCCGCGGTGTTCACCGAGCCGCAGATCGCCGCGGTCGGGCTGACCGAGCAGGAGGCGCAGCGCCGCGGGATCCCGTACGTCACCGGGCGGCGGGACTACTCGGGGATCGCCGCGGGTTGGGCGCGGGAGGACACCAGCGGTTTCGTCAAGGTGCTGGCCGATCCCGACACCGGCCTCTTG
>DASQFG010000479.1:0-4237 GCA_035633315.1 Nakamurella sp.
CCGGAATCGTTCAGCCGCTCGTCCACCGACGCCGTCACCACCCGGACCGGCAGGTTCGCCGCCGCAAGCGCCTGCAGGCCCTCCGGCGCGGCCAGCGCGCAGATCGCGGTGACGTCGGTGGCGCCGCGCCCGGTGAGCAGCCGGATGGTGTGCGCCATCGAGCCGCCGGTGGCCAGCATCGGGTCAAGGACGTACACCGGCCGGCCGGCCAGCGACTCGGGCAGCGACTCCATGTAGGGCGTCGGCAGCAACGTCTCCTCGTCCCTGGCGAGCCCGACGAAGCCCATCTGCGCCTCCGGGATCAGCGCGTGCGCCTGGTCGGCCATCCCCAGGCCGGCACGCAGCACCGGGACCAGCAGCGGCGGGTTGGACAGCCGGGTCGCCAGCGTGCGGGCGACCGGGGTGTGGATCGGTACCTGTTCGACGGCCAACGTGCGGGACGCCTCGAAGATCAACATCAGGGTGAGGTCGCGCAGGCAGGCGCGGAACACCGAGTTGTCCGTCCTGGCGTCCCGCATGACGGACAACCGCGCGGCCGCCAACGGGTGATCGACGACGAGCACTTCCAGGTCGTCCGGTATCTGATGCGGTGCCGGGATGACGGGGCTCACGGGCGGGCTCACTTTCCAGGGGTTCTGATCAGGCGCGGTGGGACGGTGCTGGCCGGGTGACGGCTGGTGGTGGCTGGGGTGACGGCTGGGGTTGACGGCTGGGGTGACGGCTGGGGTGATGGCACCGTATCCGGCCGGTCGGCGGATTGCGTCACCGCCGCTATCCGCCGACCGCACCTAGGATGGCCGAATGAGCACAGCGGCTCCGTCAACAGGCACCCCGGCCGCGCTGCCACCCCACCTGCGGGATGTCGCCGCCGATGAATCATCGCTCCGGCGGTTCCTGCAGGGCTTGCCGGGCGTTGATCCGGTCGGCGTCGAGCAGCGCGCAGCGGGCCTCGCCACCCGCTCGATCAAGAAGTCCTCCAAGCTGCAGGCGATCGATCTGGCGATCTCGATGGTCGACCTGACGACCCTGGAGGGGTCGGACACTCCCGGCAAGGTGCGGGCGCTGGCGGCCAAGGGCCGCCGGCCCGATCCGGACAGGCCCGACACCCCGCACGTCGCGGCCCTGTGCATCTACCCCGACATGGTCGGCGTCGCGGTCGAGGCGCTGGCGGGCAGCGGCGTGGGGATCGCCTCGGTGGCAACCGCTTTCCCGACCGGCAGGACCGATCTGACGGTCCGGCTGGCGGACACCGAGGTGGCGGTGAAGGCCGGGGCCACCGAGATCGACATGGTGATCGACCGCGGGGCCTTCCTGGCCGGCCACTACGGCAAAGTGTACGACGACATCGTCGCGGTCAAGCGGGCCTCCGGCAGTGCCCGGCTGAAGGTCATCCTGGAGACCGGCGAGCTGGCCACGTACGACAACGTGAGGCGCGCTTCGTGGCTCGCGCTGCTGGCCGGCGGCGATTTCATCAAGACCTCCACCGGCAAGATCTCACCGGCGGCCACCCTGCCGGTGACGCACGTGATGCTGCAGGCGGTCCGCGACTGGTTCGAGCAGACCGGCCAGCGGCGGGCGGTCAAACCGGCCGGCGGCATCCGGAACACCAAGGACGCCATCCGTTACCTGGTCGCGGTCAACGAGGTGGCCGGGCCGGAATGGTTGGACCCCTTCTACTTCCGCTTCGGGGCGTCGTCGTTGCTCAACGACCTGCTGATGCAGCGGCGCACCCAGACCGACGGCCACTACTCCGGTCCCGACTACGTCACCCTGGACTGATTCGCTGATGACACCCCCTGTACCGACTCCTGTACCGGCTGCTGTTCCGATACCTGGACCGAGCGCGTCAACCTTCGAGTGGGACTACGCCCCCGCGCCCGAATCCGCCGCCATCGGCCGGATCCGCGAGCGCTACCAGATGTACGTCGGCGGCCGGTTCGTCGACGGTCGCGGCGACGACGTGAAGACGATCAATCCCGGTACCGAGGAGGCGCTGGCCTCGGTGTCCACCGCCAGCATCGCCGATGTCGACGATGCGGTGGCCACCGCCCGCACCGCCTATGAGCGGACCTGGTCGCGGATCTCGGGAGCCGAGCGCGGCAAGTACCTGTTCCGGATCGCCCGTGGCATCGCCGAGCGTGCCCGCGAACTCGCGGTGGTCGAGACCCTGGACAACGGCAAGCCCATCAAGGAATCTCGCGACGTCGACATCCCGACGGCGTCGGCGCACTTCTTCTACCACGCCGGCTGGGCCGACAAACTGCAGCACGCCGGGTTCGGTGCGTCCCCCCGCTCCCTGGGGGTGGCCGGCCAGGTGATCCCGTGGAACTTCCCGTTGCTGATGGCGGCGTGGAAGATCGCGCCGGCACTGGCCGCCGGGAACACCGTGGTGATCAAACCCGCTGAGACCACACCGTTGTCGATTCTGGTGCTGGCCGAGATCATCGCCGACGCGGACCTGCCGCCGGGCGTGGTGAACATCATCACCGGCGCCGGCGACATCGGTGCCGCGCTGGTGAACCACCCCGGCATCGACAAGGTCGCCTTCACCGGTTCCACCGAAGTGGGCAAGCAGATCCAGTCGTCCTTGGCCGGCACCGGCCGCAAGATCACCCTGGAACTGGGCGGCAAGGCGGCCAACATCATCTTCGACGACGCGCCGGTGGACCAGGCGGTCGAAGGCATCGTGAACGGCATCTTCTTCAACCAGGGCCATGTCTGCTGCGCGGGATCCCGTCTGCTGGTTCAGGAATCGGTCGCCGACGAGGTGATCGAGAAGCTGCGGACCCGGGTGTCCACACTGCGACTGGGCGATCCGATGGACAAGAACACCGACGTCGGGGCGATCAATTCGGCCTCCCAACTGGAGACGATCCGCTCACTGACCGACGCCGGTGACGCCGAGGGCGCCTCCCGGTGGACCTCGCCGTGCCCGGTGCCCGACCGTGGTTTCTTCTTCCCGCCAACGGTTTTCACCGACGTCTCGCAATCGATGCGGATCGCCAGGGAAGAGATCTTCGGGCCGGTGCTGTCGGTGCTCACCTTCCGCACTCCGGACGAGGCGGTGGCCAAGGCGAACAACTCCCCGTACGGCCTGTCTGCCGGGGTATGGACCGAAAAGGGTTCCCGCATCCTGGGTATGGCCGCGGCCATGCGGGCCGGGGTGGTCTGGGCGAACACTTTCAACCGCTTCGATCCGACGGCCGCGTTCGGTGGGTACAAGGAGTCCGGCTTCGGCCGGGAGGGAGGCAGGTCCGGGCTGTCGGCCTACCTGGACACCGATGACGAGTTCGTCACCGACATCCCTTCCGCTGAAACGACTTCCGCGCCGGACGACCGCATCACCGAGTTTCGCGCAGCGTCTCGGATAGATGCGATGACGGCCGCGGCGCTGGCCGAGGATGAGACGACGCTGGCGGTGGCGGACAGGCTGGCGGAGGCGGAGGCCCTGGCCGACACGGTGGAGGTGGTCGCTTCAGTCGACACCGCGAGTGAAGCCGACAGCGCCGACGCCGCAACGACTCCGGGCCCCCGGGTCGGCGTCGCCAAGACCTACAAGCTGTATATCGGGGGAGCCTTCCCGCGGTCCGAATCCGGCCGCACCTACCCGGTGTCGGATTCCTCGGGCGCCTTCGCGGCCAATGCCGCGCATGCCTCCCGCAAGGACGCCAGGGATGCGGTTTCGGCCGCGCGCAAGGCTTTTCGCGGCTGGTCCGGCGCGACCGCCTACAACCGCGGCCAGGTGATCTACCGGATCGCCGAGATGCTGGAGGGGCGCCGGGCGCAGTTCATCGACCTGCTCGGCGGAGCCGCCGGCCCGGCAGGGTCCGCCGGGGCGCGGGACGTCGACCTGGCCATCGACCGGCTGGTCCAGTTCGCGGGCTGGACGGACAAGATCGCTGCGGTCTTCGGCGGCGCGAATCCGGTTGCCGGGCCGTACTTCTCGTTCTCGACGCCGGAGCCGACCGGGGTGGTCGCGGCGATCGCGCCGCAGGACGACCCGCTGCTCGGACTGGTGTCGGTGATCGCGCCGATCATCACATCCGGGAACACCACTGTCGTCATCGCGAACAGGTCCCGGCCACTGCCGGCCATCACGCTGGCCGAGGTGCTCGCAACCTCCGACCTACCCGGTGGCGTGGTCAACATCCTCACCGGCGACCCGGCGGAGATCGCCCCGCACCTGGCCGCACACGGCGACGTCAACGCGCTGGACCTGACCGGGGCCTCCGCATCG
>DASQFG010000480.1:0-3260 GCA_035633315.1 Nakamurella sp.
TCTACGGGCCCTGTACTTCCTGCTGGCGGGCATGCTGAAGAAGTTCCACTACCTGGGCAAAGGGCTGGCCTTCATCCTCGCCTTCATCGGCGTCAAGCTCTTCCTGCAGGCCGGGCACAAGGTCATCTCCACCTCGATCCCGGAGATCCCGTCACTGGTGTCGTTGGGCGTCATCATCCTGGCGCTGACCATCTCGATCATCGCGTCACTGCGAAACCCGTTGCCGGCCGACGACAACGACGACCAGATCGACGCCGCGATCGACGGTGACCAGGACCGAAGGGTCCTCGAACCCGCCTCGAGGCCGTGGACAGTTCCCACGGCCCTGGAGGCGGAGCGTCCGGGACCCGGCGGCACACCCCCGCCCGAACACCCCGCGGTCGCTCCGGTCGGCGGTCTCCCGGACGCCTGATCGATGGAATCACCGACTTGTCGGATGCACTGAAGCATCGCGGTTTCGCGCTCCTGGATTGATCTCTTCACCGACCATCAGCCACCCATCCACCCGTAGTGAGGAAACCCCATGTCCGTGATGTCCCGCACCCGAGTCGCCACGACCCCCTTGCCCGGCCCGACCGTCGATGAGGTACTCCTGCTCCAAGTACCCCGGTCGTATCCTTCGGTGTCCCTGTTGCTCTGCACGACATCGGCATCCCGGATGACGTCGGCCGACGCCGCGACGCTCAGATCACTGGCCGCTGAGGCAGTCACCCGGTTGCAGCGGTTGCCGGAGAAAACGGTGTCGGCGGCCGTGGAATCCGCGTTGGCCCGCGTCGTGGGTGAGGCGGCCGAATCGCCGACCGCGGCGGCGGTTGCTGTCTTCGCCAGTGTGGACAGCGCCCAGTTCATGACCCTGCCGGTGTCGGTTCAGGATCGAGCCGTTGTCGACAACACCTTCGCGACCAGGGACCTCGTCCGGGCCCTGCACCGCACCCCACGGCACGTGGTGTTGGTGTTCAACTCCGGCCAGGCGCGGCTGTTCGACGGCGGCGCGGGTGTCCTGCGGCCGGCGACGACGGAGGCCTTTCCGATGTTCTCGGTGGACAGCGTGAAGAAGGTGACCGACCCGACCAACTCGGCGTTCCTGCGCCGCGTCGACACCGCGCTGGGCGTCTACCTGCGGTTGCGTCCCGCACCGTTGATCCTGATCGGGCCGGACCGGGTCCTGACCCAGTTCCGGTCCCTGTCGCGCAACGTGGGCCGGCTCGCCGGCAGTATCAGCGGGAACCTGGCGAAGGCGCCGCTGCCGGTCCTCGCCCAGCGGCTGCAACCCGTTCTGGACAGTTACCTGCGCTCTCGCCAGGCCGAGGCCCTGCAGCAGTTGGCCAGTCGCGACCGGGCCGGTCGGGTGGTCACCGGAGTGCCGGCCGCCTGGCTCGCGGCCCGTCACGAGCGACCCGAGATGCTCGTCGTCGAGGAGAGCCTGTTCTACCCGGCCACGATCAGTGACGACGGTGACTTCCTGTCGCCCGCGGACGCGATCGGCGGCCCCGGTGTGATCGACGACGCCGTGGACGAGTTGATCGAGCTCGCGTTGCAGCGGGGAGCCTGGGTCGCGCTGGCCGAGGACGGCGCCCTGGCCGGGTACGACCGGGTGGCTCTCACCGTTCGGCCCCGTCGATGAGCCCCGCCGCCACCATCGCCCAGCCGCACCCGGATGCGGCCTGGCAGGACCTGATCGACGGCAACGCACGGTTCGTCGCCGGACGGCTCTGCATCTCGGTCAGGACGCCGCCCGCCGGGCCGAACTCCGCGACGCACAACGACCACACGCCCTCGTTTTCGGGTGCAGCGACTAGCATGCCGATCACCCGACGCATCTGCTGTCCGCCGAGGCAGAAACAGTTGCTGGCGATCGCCGCGGTGTTGATCACCAGCCCGGACGTGATCGCCGACGACGAACCGACCACCCTGCTGGACCTGCGCAACTCACGGATGGTCAACGACCTGCTGGCCGGGATGCCCGAAAACAGATCGTGCTCGTCACCCACCACCTGCACCTGCTCTCGAGGGATTCGACCGTGTCGTCGTACTGGATTCCGGCCGGGTCATCGCCGACGGTTTCGCCAGCAGCCGCGGTCGACTCCTACACCAGGTTGCTGACATGAACCCGCCGGACACAGGTCAGGCGCCATAGCGGTCATCGGGCTCTACCACGCCGGATCCTCTGTGCTGCAAAAGATTCCGGCCGGGCAGAAGCGGCTGGGCATGCTGATTGCCATCATCGCGGTGGTCGCGGCCACCCGGCCGTGGCAGCTGGCGGTGGCCGTCCCTACTGGTCGCCGGCGGCTTCGCGCTAACCCGCATCCCCCGCCCGGTTTGCCTGGGAACAACTCGGGCCGCTCCGGTGGGTCATCCTGTTCGTCGGCATCTTCCAACTGATCTTCAGCGGACCGGAACGGGCCGTGATGGTCTGCGGCAGCCGGTTGATCACCGTCGCCATCGCCGCTCTGGTCACCCTCACCACGCGGGTCACCGGCGATGCTCGATGTCTGCCAGCGACTGCTCCCCCCGCTGCGCCGGTTCGGCGTCGATCCGCACCGGTGGGCCCGGTGCTGGCCCTGACGATCCGCTGCATATTCCGTTGCTGGTGGAAATCGTGCGCGAGGTATCGGAGGCGATAAAAAGCGCGCGGGCCAGGGGTTCTCGCTCCGGTCGATGGCATGACCGGCGGTGGTGCGGGCGTTGCGGGCCGGCCGACGCGATGGGCGACGCGCTCATCGCGCGAGGCGTGGACGACTGACCGTGCCGCACCGTGGCCCGTGGCCTCCGCGTTCACCGCCCGCCGCCGGCCGCGTGCCAACGAGGGTCTTCCAGCGGGACTTATCCCGGCCGCGCCGTAAATCCGTGAAACGAATGAAGACCCGATCTGTGCATCCGAACCCGTTGGGGGCCAAGTACTCAGCACGTCAGCACTCCCCACTCCACAAGGAGGATCTATGAGGCGTCTCATTGCCGCCACAGCCGCGGGCACGCTTGCCGTCGCGGCCGGCCTGCTGAGCGCGACGGCCGCGTCCGCCGCGGGCACCGCAGAGGTGTATGTCGTCCACGGCATTCCCGGCCTGCCCGTCGATATCTACGTGAACGGCGCATTGACCCTCGACGATTTCCAGCCGGAGACTGTTGCCGGGCCACTTGCTCTTCCGGAAGGCAGCTACAAGGTCGACATCACCGCGGCGGACGCCACGGATGATTCCGCGCCGCTGCTGACCGCGAACGCCGACCTGGTCGGCGGGACCAGCGTGACCCTGGTCGCCCAC
>DASQFG010000481.1:0-3986 GCA_035633315.1 Nakamurella sp.
GGCCATCCCGGCGAACCGGCGACGGACACGAACTCGACGTTGGTGGAGTTCACGCTGGTCGCCGAGGGCGGGAGCACGCGCCTCACCGTGACGGAAAGCGGTTTCGCGACCCTGGTCATCCCCGTCGGCCGGGAAGCCAACGCCTCCTACGAGAGTCACACACAGGGGTGGACCGAGGTCGTGCAGGCCCTTGCACGACATGCGGAGCAGCACTAGCCGGTGGAGCCCCGACAGGTTGCGGTCGACGCGATCGACGCCGTGCTGGCTGCGCTTGCCGATCCGATGCGACGGCGGGTGCTCGATGCGCTCGCTGCGCACGGCGAGAGCACCGCGACCGTGCTGGCGGCGGAGTTGCCGGTGACCAGGCAGGCCGTGGTCCAGCACCTCGGGGTGCTGGAGCGTGTTGCCCTGGTCGCCAGCCATCGGGTCGGCCGTGAGCGCCGCTACACGGTCCGGCCCGATGCACTCACCGCCACCGCCCGCTACCTGATGCTGGTCGCCGCCCGGTGGGACAGCAGACTCGCGGCGATCAAACGACTGGCGGAAGCGCCGCCGCCGTCACCGCCCCGACGGTGACCCTGCCCTCGTCACCGTGCAATCGCCGCATGCCGCCA
The DNA here is from genome assembly GCA_035633315.1 of Nakamurella sp. GTDB lineage: Bacteria > Actinomycetota > Actinomycetes > Mycobacteriales > Nakamurellaceae > Nakamurella. Next base: position 615 of record DASQFG010000481.1, read on the forward strand.
CCGATCACCGGAGGTACCTGAACGCCGACCCGAGTGCCAGCAATCCCGCTGGGCGGTTGGGGTGTTTCGCTATCCACTGAGCGCCACTTTCATGGCCTGGGCTCCAGCATATGTTGGAGCCCAGGCCACGAAACCGGAGCCGAGTGCGAGGCGGAGCACCGAAACCCGGAGCCAAGTAGGCCGCAGGCCCGAAACCCGGAGCCGAGAATGAGGCGGCCGCCGAAAAGCGCGTGCACGGGGCGGGCATGCACGCGCACTCCCTGCCAGCGGCACTCGGCGCCGCTTTCCCGGACTCGGCGCCACCATGTAACGGCGCCGAGTTCAGAAAACCGGCGCCGAGCCGAACACGGGTTCAGAAAACCGGCGCCGCGTTTCGGTGCCCTCGGCCCCGGCAGATGCCGGCGCAGTACCAGGATGAACAGGGCCAGCACCGGCCCGATCAGGAATCCGAGCCGCCACCCCAGGCTGGGATCGAGCACGTTCAGCAGGATGAGCGTACCCAAGGTACCGAGAACTGATCCCAGCCAATAGGTTCCGTTCACCGCCAGGTCCACCGGCCCGCGGTGCCTGGCCGGGATCAACCCGTCGATTGCGGAGTTGATGGCGCCGTACTCCCCGCCGATTCCCATCCCCGCGATGAACCTGGTGACGAAGAAGAACGCGATACAGCCCGGTCCTGACCCCAGAGTCAGCGCGGGTCAGGCCCGATCCGCCCAGGTGGACGGCCATGGTGATCATGAACAGCTTGCGCCGGCCGAGCCGATCGGGCAGTCGCCCGGAGCGCAGCGCACCGACCACCTCACCCAGCAGGTAGATCGTGGCCGGCAGACCGACCGCCGCCGACGGCAACCCAAGGGTGGTGGGTTCCGTGAGCGTCTCGGCGATGGCGCTGGCGCTGGCGACCGTGATTTCCAGGCCGTCCAGCAGCCACGCCACCCCCGGCGCCAGAACGATGCGGGTATGGAACGGCGACCACGGCAACCGGTCGAGGCGGGCGGGATGAGACTGCGTACGACCTGTCCGGTGACCTGCGTTGACATGTCCCTCCTCGCACCGATCGCTGCCCGATCGCTGCCCGACCCGCTGGGTTGTCTACCCACAGCAGCTGTCACCGAAACCGGTCCTACCTGCGACAGCGACAAACCGGTCGTGGTTGTCGGTCCTGCTCGGCAGACTGGGGCTCTTCCCCCTGGCCGCGGGCCGCCGCGGCCTCGCTGTTCCGAACCTGTTCCGAACCCGTTCCGCCCTGTTCCGCTTGAGAGGAGGAGCCAGATGTCCCAGCCGACATCGACATCCGGTCTGCCCCGAGCGCTGCGGCCCTTCGCCAACGGCCAGTTCCGGCTGCTCGCCGCGGCCCTGTTGTGCTCCCTGCTGAGCGTCGGGATCTGGCTGGTGGCCTCCGTCTGGCAGGTGATCCAGCTCGGCGGGTCGGCAAGCGATCTGTCGACTGTCGCGGCTGGTGCCAGCCTGGGCCTGGTGTTGGCGGTCTTGCTCGGCGGCGTGGTCGCCGACCGGGTCCGGCAGAGATGGATCCTGTTGGCCGTCGAACTGGTGCGTGGCCTGGGCTACGGCGTGGCGGCACTGCTCGCTCTGACCGGGAGCATCCAGATCTGGCAGCTGGCGGTCATCGCGTTCGTGCTGGGCGTCGCGGACGGGTTCTTCTACCCTGCCTACTCGGCATGGTTACCGGCCCTGATCGACGCGGACGAGTTACTGGCGGCCAACGGCATCGAGGGGGTGCTCCGGCCCACCATCATGCAGGCCGCCGGCCCCGCGCTGGCCAGCGCGATCATCGCCGTGTCGTCGCCCGGGGTGGCGTTCCTCACTGTCGCGGTGCTGCAGATCGGCGCGGTGACCGTGCTGGCGGCGATGCGCAGCACTCCGATCCGCCGGGAGCTCGATCGTGCTCGCCATCCCATCGTCGCCGCCGGCGTCGACCTGCGCGACGGTTTCGCCTACATGGTGCACACCCGCTGGTTGTTCGCCACCTTGCTGTTCGCGATCGTGCTGGTGCTGGTGGTGATGGGCCCGATCGAGGTGCTGCTCCCGTTCGCGGTGAAGGATCAGACCGGCGGCGGCGCAGGGGCCTTCGCGGTCGCGTTGGGCGCGTTCGGGTTCGGCGGGGCGGCCGGCTCCCTGGCGATCGCCTCGATCCGGCCGCCGCGGCGGTACCTGACGTTGATGATTCTGGCCTGGGGCATCGGGTGCGCACCATTGGTGATCATCGGGCTCACCGATCGACTGTGGCTGATGGTGGTCGGGCTGTTCGTCTGCGGGTTCCTGTTTTCCGGCGCCCAGGTGCTCTGGGGCACGCTCCTGCAGCGTCGGGTGCCGCCGGCGATGCTCGGTCGGGTGTCCAGCCTGGACTTCTTCGTGTCCCTTGCCCTGATGCCGGTGTCGATGGCGATTGCCGGCCCGATCGGCGAAACCTTCGGTCTGACCCCGACATTCCTTGTGGTGGGGGTGTTCCCGACGGTGCTGGCGGTCGCGACCCTGCTCATCGCGCGGCTGCGCACCGACGAGCTGGCGCACCCGCTGCGGTCGGACGAGTCCGCTTCAGCGGCCGGCGTTGACCTCGAGTCCATCGACGATGAGCGCGGTGGCGCCCAGGAAGGACCATCCTGACGACTCGGCAGCGCTCATTTCATTCCTACATTTCGCCGAACCACCCGAATTCGGTCGTCCTCCGAAAATTGTGAGTATCGTAGGAAAGCACACTCATGCATATTCCCGGGGGTAGTCGATGAGCGCTGAGTACACCGAACCGACCATCAATCCAGGCTCATTTCCGCCGCCGGTCGACGCCGGGCACCTGCCGCAGGCCGGACTGCCCGCGTCACAACAGATGAAGCAGCGAAATGGCGTGCTGGTGTGGATCGTCTGGCCAGTGCTGACCCTCGGTATCTACCACTTCGTCTGGTACTACAAGATTCACAAGGAAATGCTTCATTTCGACCCGCGCCAGCCGATCAAACCCGCTGGGTCGACCTTGACGATCCTCTTCGGCTGGATCATCATCGTGCCGCCGTTCGTGTCGTATTTCAATACCGGCAACCGGATTGCCCAATGCCAGCGCCGCGGGCCTGCCGGTGACCGCCAACCCGTGGATCGGGTTCGTTCTGCCGTTCATCTTCGGATTGACGCCGCTGTAGTACCAATTCGAGCTGAACAGGGTCGTCGATAGATATGCCGTGGAGCCAGGAGCGCAGGTCACCCTGGTTGCTTAGTGGTCCTCAGTGCCGTTCGGCAATGCCCCGCACGAAGGCCGCCTGCCCGATGTGCTGAAGGTCGTCGGAGATGACGCTCACCAGGCGCACGGCAAGAGTCACCGGCGGGTTCCACCTGGTGTCGACGACACGGTCCAAGTCGTCG
>DASQFG010000482.1:0-2016 GCA_035633315.1 Nakamurella sp.
TCGGGCCGGGAGGTGCAGTTGATCAGCGCTCCTGGCAGGCATCGGGCCGGGAGGTGCAGTTGATCAGCGCTCCTGGCAGGCATCGGGCCGGGAGGTGCAGTTGATCAGCGCAGCCACGCCGATGGGCCCGTGCTTCAGACGCGCCAGACATCGATGGAAGTCCCGCGGCCGTCATACCCGCACAATCGCGCGCCCGCCGCCGCGGAGAGGCTGCCTTCGACCAGTACGTCACAGCATCCCTGACAAGCCAGGCTCGGCGATCGCGTACGTGGCATCGACGGCGTGGAGATGCAACGCGCCGGACGCGCCGACGGTGTCGGCGGCGCTTCGTGCGTCGCCGTGCTCGCGCACGCCGAGCACGACCTGGACGAACGGGCCGGAACCGACCTCCCGGCCGGCGCGACACCGACCGGCTGCTAGCCCAACCGCTCCACGACATAGTCGATGCAGGCCGTCAGGGCCGACACGTCGGAAGGTTCCACCGAGGGGAACATGCCGATCCGCAGCTGGTTGCGGCCGAGCTTGCGATAGGGCTCGGTGTCCACGATCCCGTTGGCCCGCAGGGTCTTTGCCACCGCCGCAGCGTCGACCTTGTCGTCGAAGTCGACGGTGCCGACGACCTGCGAGCGGAGCTCCGGCCGGCTGACGAACGGGGTGGCGAAGTCACTGGACTCGGCCCAGTCGTAGAGCCGTGACGAGGAGTCGGCGGTGCGCTTGGTCGCCCAGTCGAGGCCGCCGTTGCCCAGGAGCCACTCGATCTGATCGGCCAGCAGGAAGAGCGTGGCCACGGAGGGGGTGTTCAGGGTCTGATCCTTGCCCGAGTTGTCCAGCGCGGTCGCGATGGACAGGAACTCCGGGATCCACCGGTCCGACGCGGCGATCTCCGCGATCCGGGCCAGCGCGGCCGGCGAGGCCAGGGCGATCCACAGGCCGCCGTCGGAGCTGAAGACCTTCTGCGGGGCGAAGTAGTACACGTCAGCCTGGCCGATCTCGACCGGCAGTCCGCCGGCGGCCGAGGTGGCATCGATGAGCACCAGTTGGTCGTCACCGGCGCCGGCCGGCCGGAGGACGGGAACCGCTACGCCGGTGGAGGTTTCGTTGTGCGCCCAGGCGTAGACATCAACGTCGGCGGATCCGACGGGATCGGGGGCGTCGCCGGGGTCGGCGGCGATGACCACCGGGTCGGCCAGGAACGGTGCCTTGCGGGTGACGGTGGCGAATTTCGTCGAGAACTCACCGAAGGTCAGGTGCTGCGCGCGGTTCCGGACCAGGCCGAGAGCAGCGGCGTCCCAGAAGGCGGTGGTCCCGCCGTTGCCGAGGATTACTTGGAACCCCTCGGGCAGCTCGAACAGCGAGGCCAGACCTTCGCGCACGCGATGGACCAGCGACTTGACCGGAGCCTGCCGGTGCGAGGTGCCCATCACCGAAGCACCGGAAGCGGCGAGCGCGGCGAGCGCCTCGGGCCGGACCTTGGAGGGCCCGCAGCCGAATCGGCCGTCGATCGGCTTCATGGCATCGGGCAGAACCAGACTGGTCACTGGGGCCATCTCAACACACGCTCCTTCGCAGTGACTGATGCGAACGCGGCCTGAGCGCCACACCGCGTCACCACCAGCGCCCGGGTTTTGGGCGCCTCCATCCTCCCACCGGCCGCATAGTGCCTCGGACCGGTCAAGGGTGGTCTAGCGCACACCCGATCGGGCGCCCGACGTGCGACGCAGCCCAGGCCGGCCTGCGATCAGCCCGGCTGGGGGCGATAGGCCCGGGCGATGTGAGTGTCCGCCGCGGACGATGCTCTCGTTGAATGCGCGATGCTCGTGCTGCAGGAGGGGATCGGCTCGGGTGGCGTGAGCAACGCTCGGGTGGCGTGAGCAACGCTCGGGTGGCGTGAGCAACGCTCGGGTGGCGTGAGCAACGCTCGGGTGCCGTGAGCAAGGCTCCGGCGCCGTGAGCATCGTGAGTGCAGTTGCCGCTTCCCGACCGCCACCTCGCGGCCACGGCCAGCGCGACCGGGCT
>DASQFG010000483.1:0-1988 GCA_035633315.1 Nakamurella sp.
ACGGCGGCGGCCTCGTGCTCCCGTTCGCCAACCGGCAGGTCAGCGCCGGGATCCGCAAGCCCCACGGCATCACGGGATCCACCACAATGACGCCGCGATCAAGGGTGCCCGGGCCGCTCGCCGGGTCGAGCGCCGATACGACGCCGCAGTGGCGTATGCATCGCGCAAGGACCGCCGACGTCACCGAGATCAATGCCGCCTTGCAGCGATTCGCCTGCGCCGACCCGTCCCGCGAGGTGCGAGCGGTCGACGCCGCAAGGGAACTCGACCGGCTGGGTCTGCTGAGGGACAGCCAGGATCGCCCGGGTCTGCCACTGCGACAGCTGCTGCGGGCCGGCCGGATCGACCACGCCCGTCACGAGAGCAATCGGCGTTGGTTCATCAGATGCAGTGCCCATCAGTAGGAGTGCAGCCCGATCCCGACCACATTCCACGCCTCGTGGTTCGGCCCACTCCCACAGTCAAGACATGACCCACAACACCAACTCTTGTTAACCGCGGTTTACATATGGCATCCTGAGCTTCGTCCACAAGACTGGGGAGCCTCGATGACCGACTTTGCCGAACCCGCCGAGTACGCCGACCTGCGTGCCGCGGTCCGGGACATCACCCGAGCGCACGGGCCGGCCGCCTACGCCGAGCACGGGCGCACGTCCACTCCGATGTCCGGGCTGTGGAGCGATCTGGGCAAGGCCGGTTTCATCGGCATCAACGTGCCCGAGGAGTTCGGCGGCGGCGGCGCCGGGATGAGTGAGCTCGCGATGGTGGCCGAGGAGTCCGCGGCCGCCGGCTGCCCACTGCTCACCCTGCTCGTGTCCAGTGCGATCGGGGTCGAGATTCTCAAGCGGCACGGATCGCCTGCGCAGCAACAGGAATGGCTGACCAAGCTGGCCGACGGCAGCGTCAAGATCGTCTTCGCGATCACCGAACCCGACGCGGGCAGCAACTCCCACCACCTGACGACGACAGCCCGGCCGGACGGCGACGGGGGCTACCTGATCAGCGGACAGAAGTACTACATCTCCGGTGTCGACGAGGCCGCTGCGATCCTCACCGTCACCCGGACCGGCACCGATCCGCTGACGGGGAAGGCGCAACTCTCGCTCTTCATCGTGCCGATCGACGCCCCCGGACTGACCTGGAACCGGCTCGAGGTCGCCGCGCAGATCCCGGATCGGCAGTTCACCGTCTTCTATGACGACGTCCGGGTTCCCGCCTCCGCGCTGGTCGGCGCGGAGGGCAAGGGCTGGCAGCCGCTGTTCGACGGGCTGAACCCGGAGCGGATCACCGCTGCGGCGCTCGGCGTCGGCATCGGCAGGTACGCGGTCGCGACCGCCGCCGAGTACGCGAGCAGCCGGAGCGTCTGGGGCCAGCCGATCGGTGCCCACCAGGCGGTGGCCCACCCGCTGGCCAAGGCCAAGATCGACGTCGAGCTCGCGGCGTTGATGACGGCCAAGGCCGCGTGGCTCTACGACCACGGACAGCCGGCCGGTGAGGCCTCCAACATGGCCAAGTACGCCGCTGCCGAAGCGGCCATCGCCGGGGTGGACGCCGCCATCCAGGCGCACGGCGGCAACGGCCTGTCGGTGGAATACGGACTGCTGCCGCTGTGGGGGATGGCCCGGCTGCTGCGGATCGCCCCGGTGAACAGCGAGATGGTGCTCAACTACGTCGCCCAGCACACCCTTGGGCTGCCCAAGTCGTACTGACGAGTCCGGAGCCAGGCAGTCCGGAGCCAGCGGTGCGCATGCCGGAAACTCGCGGGAAAGCGGACCGTCGCGGCACACCTAAACTGGCCCGGTGACCACCACCGCCGAGCGCAACGACCTGCCGAGCAGAGAACTGGCTACCCAGTACGACCCGGCGGTGGCCGAGGTACCCCTGTACCAGCACTGGATTGCGGCGGGCTACTTCCGCGCCGACGAGCAGCGGGTGCTCTCCGGCGAGCGCAAGCCGTTCTCCATCGTGCTGCCGCCGCCGAACGTGAC
>DASQFG010000484.1:0-6752 GCA_035633315.1 Nakamurella sp.
TATCTGCCAACGGATCTGGTCGATCCGGTGACCGGTCAGTTGGACGCGTCGGGGCGGATCGACGCGGTGCTTGCGGAGATCGCCGCGATCAATACCGAACTGCTGGTCCGGCGAGAGCGGGGTTGAAAGATGCCCGCCGCCGACGTGTTCGCCTCGCTCGCGGGGTGGGACGAGGCGGTGTGCGTGCTGGCGAACATGGCCGAGACGATGCTGGGAGGCAGCGGTGAGCGTCGCGATGATCCCGACCAAGATCAGCCGGTCGCATCTGGACCGGGTGGCGCTGGTGTATGTGCGCCAGTCGTCGTTGGCGCAGGTGCGGGACCACACGGAGTCCACGGCGCGGCAGTACGCGTTGGCCGAGCAGGCGACCGCGTTGGGGTGGGCACCGGGATCGGTGCAGGTCATCGACGCCGACCTGGGAGTCTCCGGCCGGTCCACCGAAGGGCGGGACGGGTTCCGGTATCTCATCTCACGTGTGTGCCTGGGCGAGGTCGGCGCGGTGTTCGGTCTGGAGGTGTCCCGGCTGGCCCGGTCCACGGCGGACCTGACCCGGTTGTTGGAGTTGGCCCGGCTGACCGACACCCTGCTCATCGACGGCGACGGTGTCTACGATCTGACCGACTTCAACGACCGCCTCCTGCTGGGGTTGAAAGGCACGATGAGTGAGGCCGAACTGCACCTGCTGGCCGGTCGCCTGCACGGGGCGAAGAAGGCCGCGGCGGCCCGCGGGGAGCTGCGGTGCCCGCTGCCGGTCGGCTACGTAAGGGATGCCGACGATCGGATCGTGATCGACCCCGACGAGCAGGTCGCCGCCGCCGTTGCCGACGTGTTCGCGTTCTTCCAGCGGACCGGCTCCGCGTTCGGTGTGGTCAAGGCCTTCAGTGGCCGGACGTTCCCGCTCCGCGCCTACGGCGGGGTGTGGGCCGGTCAGCTGCGGTGGGGGCTGTTGACCCATGCCCGGGTGCTCGGGGTGTTGAACAACCCGTGTTACGCCGGCGCCTACGTCTACGGCCGTTACCGGTCCGTCCGCAGGGTCGACCCGGACGGCGGCATCCACAGCGGGATCCGTCTGCAGTCCATGGACGACTGGCAGGTCGTGATCGAAGAGCACCACCCCGGTTACATCGGCTGGGCCGAGTACCTGGCCAACCGGGCCCGGCTGACGGCCAACCGGACCGTCACCGGCGCCCGGCCACCCCGGGAGGGCACCGCCCTGTGCCAGGGCATCATCGGTTGCGGCAGTTGCGGCCACCCGATGACCGTTCGCTACCTACGCGACGGGCACGGCTTCTACGAATGCCATTCCCTGATCAACGGGCGAGCCACCGGCACCTGCCGGTCGATCAGCGCCGGCACGATCGACGCGGCCGTGGTGCACCGGTTGCTGACCGCGTTGACCCCGGCGGAGATCGAGTTGGCGTTCACTGCCGCCGACCGGGTCGCCGACGACCGTGGCCGGGTGTCCAAAGCAGCGGAACTCGCGGTCGAACGGGCCCGCTACGAGGCCGACCGCGCCGAACGCGCCTTCACCGCCGCGGAACCGGAGAACCGTTTGGTGACAAGGACTCTGGAATCACGTTGGGAAGTCAAACTGACCGCCCTGGCCGATGCCGAAGCCGCGTTGACCGCCACCCGGAACGAACTGCCGCCGCTGCCCGCCCGCGCCGACCTGGAAGCGTTGATCAGCAACCTGCCCGCCCTGTTCGATGCCGAATCGACCACCCCCAGAGACCGCAAACGGCTGCTCCGCACCCTCATCGCCGACGTCACCCTGCTCCCGGAAACCGACAAAGGCACCGCCCGGATCGGGATCAGCTGGCACACCGGTGCCGCCGAGGAGATCACCACCGCCCGGCACGTCCACCCCGGAACGGCGAAGAAGACCCCCACCGCCGCGGCCGAATTGATCTGCCGCATCGGACCGAGCACCAGCAACTCCGACCTCGTCGCCGCGCTGAACGCGGCCGGGCACCGCACCGGCACCGGCCGCCCCTTCGACACCAAAGCCGTCCAATGGGCACGCCGAGTCCTCGACGTGCCCACCCCCGGCCCGCTCCGCCCGGGCGAGATCAGCGTCGCCGACGCCGCGACCCGGCTCGATGTCAGCGCCGACGCGGTCTACCACTGGATATCCACCAACGACCTACCCGTCCGCCGCGGCCCTGGGAACCGGATCGCGATCCCCTGGACCCCCGAAACAGAAAAGGCATGCCGGCAACGGATCTCGCAATCACACCACCTCAAGACCGTGACGAGCAAGGACACCCCATGACCAGCGTGCGTAACGATACCGAGACGACAGTGTGCGGGCAGTGCGGGGCCAGGTTCACCGCCGTGGGACGCCGCCGATGGTGCTCCGACGCCTGCCGCCAATCCGCCTGGCGCCGCCGCCGGGCAGCACCCCGACCAACCCAACCCGCCAAGATCGACACCGTCTACGAATGCCCGCAGTGCCAGACCCGCTACCTCGGCGAGCAACGCTGCGACGACTGCAACACCTGGTGCCGACGCCTTGGGCCGGGCGGGCCATGCCCCCACTGCGACGATTTTGTCGCGGTCAGCGACCTCGTCACCGACAACCAGTTCGGCCTCACCCCCCGCCGCGCCGCGGCGATGACGCGATGAGGGCAACACCGAGATCCCGGTTGCGTAATGCATCTTCGCCCATACTGACAATTGCTACCGGCGTAAAACCCAAATCTCTCTGCGGAGGAGGCAGTATGAAACCACCGTCCCGAACGTGGTCGATAGGGTCGCCCAAACGGTGGCGGTGCTGGTGTTGGAGCCGAACGTGGAGCGAGTGTTCCACGACGACTCCTATGGGTACCGGCCCGGGCGTTCCCCTTTGGACGCGGTCGGGGCATGCCGGGAGCGGTGCTGGAGGAAGGATTGGGTCGTTGACCTTGATGTGAAAGCCTTCTTCGATTCCGTGCCGTGGGATCTGATGCTGCGGGCACTTGAGCGCCACACGGACCAGAAATGGGTCCTGCTGTATGTGGAGCGCTGGCTGAAGGCCCCGATGCTGATGCCCGACGGGACCATGGTCGCCCGGGTGAAGGGGACCCCGCAAGGGGGTCCGATCTCCCCGTTGATCGCCAACATCTTCCTGCATCACGGCTTCGACACCTGGATGACCCGGGAATATCCGGGCGTCCAGTTTGAGAGGTTCGCAGACGATGCGGTGGTCCACTGCGTGACCGAACGCCAGGCCCGCCAGGTGCGGGAGGCGATCGGTGGTCGGCTCGCTGAGATTGGGTTGGAACTGCATCCCGACAAGACGCGGATTGTGTACTGCAAGGACGGCAGACGGCCCCTGGAGTACGAGCAGGTGTCGTTCACGTTCTGTGGGTACGCGTTCCGTCCCCGGAAGGCCTACGACAAGAAACGGAAGCAGGGCTACACCCGCTTCCTGCCTGCCGTGGCCCCGGGAAAGCTGACCGATGTCAGCCGCACGGTTGCGTCCTGGCGGCTGCATCGACGCACCACTCTGACCCTGGATGACCTCGCAGGTGTGGTGAACCCGGTCCTCCGGGGCTGGCTGGCCTACTTCACCGTGTTCTATCCGAGCGCGGTGATCCCCATCGGCAAGCGCATCGACAGCCATCTGGTGCGCTGGGCGAGATGGGAGTACAAGCGGCTGAGCCGCAGCGACAAACGAGCGCGGGAATGGCTGCAGGGAGTCCGGCAACGGGCACCCGGCCTGTTCACGCACTGGGCGCTGCGGTACTGATGCCCGAGAACTGGACGGCACGAGCCGGATGAGCCGAGAGGCTCACGTCCGGATCTGTGGGGGGCGGCCGGTGCGATTCCGGCCGCCTACCCGGCAGGGTGATGATGTGTTCGCCGACGATTCGGTGCATCCGCGGCGGCCGGGCCAGGCAGTTGCGGGGTGTGCAGGGTGGCGTCGTTGAGCGATCGGAGGATCCGCAGTGTGGTCATTCGTTCCCGGGAGTGCCAGGTCAGCCGCGGAGGCCCGACCGGGGTGGGGGTCGATTGGTGTGGGCTGTGCTTGCCCTGTGGTCCGGTGAGCGGGGCGGTGGTCGGGGGAGGACGTCGCGCCGCCAGGATCTCGGCCGCGCGGCTACGACCTTAAGCACGTAGCCGCGCGCGCCGGCCTGCAAGCAAGAACCGGCCAATCATCGCCGAGAGCGCCACATACCATCCAATGTCACGGCCACCCTGAGCGTGCGCAGCCGCCTCGCGCCGGCAGCTGCGGCCACCGTCCCAGTTCCAAGGTAATGACACGACCGCTGAGAGATCTTCCAGACGGCCCGTAAGCGCAGGTCGCCGTGTCTCATAACTCCGTCGCGCTGACCGCGATCCAAGACGCCGTCACTCAGATCTATTGACTACTGCTCAAGACGTACAGACAGCGAGCAGCGGACAGGGCAGCGAGCACAGCTCCCTGTCGAGCGACGGTAGCGCGACCGAGCGGCGACGTCGGAACCGGCTAATCGAGTCTCAAGCAGGTCCTGGTCGCCTGTGACGTCATGCACCGGCGCGGATGGGCCGAGGTCTACCGTTCCGGGATCGGCGTCACGATCGATCGTGATCGCAGGAATTCTCCCGGGGGGTTGGCGATGGGTGGGCTGACCCGGCGGGCGTTGGTGATCGGGGTGTCCCGGTTCGGGCCGGACCCGGAGCCTGGTGAGGAGCCGGAGCGGTCGGCGCGTCCCGCGTTGCCGTACGTGCCGGAGCGGCGTGCGAGCAGGACCGCAACGCGTTCGACGGGCGGTTCACCCGGGCGCTGATCGAGGTGTTGACCGACATCGCGGCCGGCGCCGTGGACATCAACCCGACCGTCGAGTTCGTGCCGTTGAGCAACACCCGCCGCCCCGCCCTGTCGGATCGCACCGTGTCTGCGGCGCGGATGACATGGCCTTCATGAGAGGTCCCCTTTCCGGGAACGCTTGCGGCGCTCGTCCCGGAGAGCGGGACAAATCGCGGGAGGGTTGATCGCCGACGGTCCGCTGATTCGTGGATGGATCTCGCGGAAATGCTCGCTGAAGAAGGCTTCGAGGTGGTCGGCCAGGTCGGCGACGGCGAGCGGGCCGCGGCGCTGGCCATCACGCCCACCGGACCTGGTGATCATGGACGTCAAGATGCCCGGCAAGGCGCCTCCGTCATCTGGGACCACCTGCCGGGCACCGGCCTGGTGCCGGTCACGTGCCTGGAGGCCGTCCGTCGGTCGCGAAGCCAGGCCGAGTGACGCGCTTGCCGAGGGGTAACTGTCGTCCCGCCACAATTGCCGGCGCGCCAAGAGCTTCTGCGCTACGCCCGAGCGAGAGACGCCGTTCCTGCTTAAAGCTTTCGACGTGGCTGATCCGGCTAGTGGTGAGGCGAAGCGGAAGCGCGCGTCAAGCGACGAGCACTACGTCATCGACCTGTGCGACGGGATTCTTGGCGAAAAGGCACTCCGTCAGTACGACAAATTCGACTGGCTGCGCGGCGACACTGGACGCGGACTTCAAGTGGACGCCTACTGGCCCGAGCACGGCATTGTTCTGGAGTACCGCGAACGGCAGCATTACGAAGCCGTCACCTTCTTCGACAAGCCCGACAAGCTCACGGCCAGCGGGATTCCGCGAAGCGAGCAGCGGGCGCTCTACGACAGGCGTCGCGACGAACTGATCCCCGCCAACGGACTCATTCTGGTCGTCATCCGTTCGTCGGGCCTCGTTTCCAACAAGGCCGGGCGCCTACTTCGCGACATCCTTCGCGACACTCTGGTCATCCAACGGTTCTAAGTTCATGCCTCCAGCCCGGCGTCGCTGGCGACCAGCGACCTCATTCGGACCGTGACCTCAAGGTCGACAAGTGATCTGGTTGCAACCGACCTCGAAATGCAGAATCTCGTCTCGGGGTCAAAGTTGACCATCGGTGGGTGGCAATCCCACATCGAACCTTGACCGCGCCCAGGCAGGTCCCTGAGCTGACAGGGATGCGCCGCCCTGCGTCCTCCGACCGTTTAGACCGGGCTGGGTGGGGGCGCATCAGCCCGTTGCAATACTGCGGATCATCTCGGCGACAAACCAGATGCACGGGTACGTGGCTGGGAAGGCCCAGAGAAATGAGTTGAGGCCCATGAATACTGCGCAGGCAACGTGGAAGAGAATCCCGGCCAGCAGTAGGGCGGCCGCCAGGGGCGGGGACAGTACGAGTACGAGAACGAAGGCGCATTCGAACCCGATCGTGCCCCAACTCGCGACCTTCGAGAATGCTCGGTGGCTCGAGAGCCAGTGCCCAAGCGCGGGAGCACCATGGTCGACCGTCGAGAGAATGCCGACGAGCCCCGTTCCGTCGCGCCACACCGGAGAGATCAGCTTGGCGATCCCCGAGGTCGAGTACGCGAGAACAGCCTGCGCCGCGATAAAGCCCGCGCCGAGGGTTACGCGCACATCCCCGGGCAACGCGGGAGCGGTTAGAACCGCGGCGACGAGCACTATGCCCGCCATCTGATCGGCTCCATCGCCGCCGACACGCCGGTACCAGCGCATTCCCACGAAGGCGCTCGTAAGGACACAAAGGGCAGCCCACCCGGCGATCGACTGCACACCCGCGGCGATCACCATCAGCGCTGCCACTACCTGTGCAACCACCAGCACGGCCAGCGTGTGGCGGCGGGTGATCCCTTGTCGCACCCGCGACGTGCGGTGAGCTGGGGCGAAGAGAATGCCTCCGGGGCTGAACTGCCCGCGGACGGCCCACTGTTCGAAGGCACCGATCAGGATTCCGACGGCAACGAGGCGGCA
>DASQFG010000485.1:0-2394 GCA_035633315.1 Nakamurella sp.
CTTTCGATCAGCGCATCCAGATGGGCATGGAGGAAGTCGCGACCATTCTGAAGAAGATCTGGCCGTACCTGCTGGTCGGGATCGGGCTCGGTGCCGTCATCCACGGCTGGGTGCCCACCGATTTCTTCACCACCTACGCCGGGCCCGGCAACCCCTTCGGTGTGCTGGTCGCCGTGGCCATCGGCGTGCCGCTGTATTCCAACGCCGCCGGGATCATGCCGCTGGTCGAGGCCCTGTACGACAAGGGACTGCCGATGGGCACGCTGCTCGCGTTCATGATGGCCGTCGTCGCGCTCAGCCTGCCCGAACTGATCCTGCTGCGCCGGGTGCTCAAGCCGCCGCTGCTCGCCGCGTTCGTCGCCGTCACCGCCACCGGCATCGTGATCATCGGTTACCTGTTCAACCTCATCCTCGCGTGAGCCCCGAAATCCCCACCCCTGAAAGGACTCTCCTCGTGATCATCAAGGTGCTCGGCCCCGGCTGCACCAACTGCAAGAACCTCGAACGCGTCACCCGCCAAGCCGTCGACGGGCTCGGCGTGGACGCCAGCATCGAGGAGGTCACCGACTACCCGACCATCGTCGGGTACGGCGTGATGGCCACCCCAGCCCTGGTCGTCGACGAGGAACTCGTGCTGTCCGGCCGGGTCCCCACCGCCGCCCAGGTCCGGGAACTCCTCGCCCCGCTCGCAACGTAGGCATCCGCGGTGTCACGGGCGCCCCCAACCTGTCTGGGCTGGGGGCGCCCGTCAGTCCGCGGGGTGTCAGCTGCCGCTGCGGCCCATGCGGTACCCGGCTCCTATCCCGGTGCCGTCACCCATCCCCGCGCCCCGGCCTTCGCGGGCACCGAGCTGAGCGCCGGCGCCGCCGCCGGTGCAGAAGGCCGCGTCGGTCCCACCGTTCACCGCGTTGGTGAACGCGTCGAGGTGGTGCCCGGAGGCGGCGAGCAGGTGGGTGAACACCCGTTGCGCGTCGGCATCGGTGTTCCTGGCGAGGATGCCTTGCAGGTCGGCGATGTCGGTCTGCTCCAGGTCGACACCGGCGGCGTAGGCGTCCTGGACGGAGGTCAGTCCCTGCGCCTTCCACTGGTCGTACAGCTTCTGCACGTCGGCGTTGGCGTACGTGCCTGCCGGTTGCCCGGCGGCGGGGTCGGTGATGGCGTAGGTGGTCAGCAGCGCGCCGACGGCGTCGAAGTGCTGCTGTTCGCTGGCCGCGATCCGGGTGAAGATGGCCGCGTCGTAGGTCTGGCCGAACAGCGTGTACAGGTCCCTGGCCATCCGTTCCTCGTCGCGGCTGTAGGCCAGGTCAGCGGTGCGGGTGTTGTCGGCGATCGCGGTCGCTGACGGCGCTGTGGTTGCGTCGGTCGACGGTGTTTGCGTTGCTGCGATCGAGGTGCCGGCAATACCTGCACCCAGGAGTACTGCCATGCCGCCCGCGAGGAATGCCTGGTGAATGGTTCTCATCGTGCTGCCGCCTTTCGTGTGGTCCGCCCGCTCGGGGGATGACCCCAGTCAACGGCTCGGGTATGAAGGCACCACGACGGTGATGATGAAGACATCGTGATACCCGTGACTCGTGGGAGGGCGTGGTCTCTCGAACGCAGGCGGTAAGACCCGGGGCACGCCACACCGAGAGATGTTGCTGCGGTACCTATAGTTGGAAGCAGCTGCCGACGGCGTTGGGCCGGAACACCCCGGGGAGGCCGGCCGCCAACGCCTGCTGCGCCTTCCAGCTGGTGCAGTGCGCGGGCACCACCACGGCTGGGTTTTCGGCGGCCAGCGCGGTCACCGTCTTCGGGATGATGTCGCCCTCGCGAAGGTGGAAACCGCCGAGCACCGCGTACACCTTCTCGATGCCGGTGATCCGTTTGGCGTGCCGGACGATGTTGACGATGCCGGAGTGGCCGCACCCGGTGAGCACCACGAGTCCCTTGTCCCGGACGTGCAGGACGACCGCCTGGTCGTCGTGTACGGCCTGGTCGGGATGCCAGCCGCCGTCGTGCCATTTCTGGTGCGCGGGCGGCATTCCCAGCTCGAAGTCGGTGGTCCGGTCGACCTCGCCGGTGATCAGCAGCTGGTCGTCGAGCAGGAACGAGGGCTGCCGGTCCTCGATGATCACGAAGCCGACGCCTTCCATCGCCTGCCGGCTCGGGGTGGGCAGTTCAAAGGCGGCATCGGGTCCGACGAGGCGGCGTTTGCTCCAGAAGTCCGGGTGGACCAGGACCGGCATGTTGGTGCGACCCAGCCGACGGGAAACCCCGTCGATGCCCATGACGTGGTCGAAGTGGCCGTGGCTGAACACGACGGCCTCGAACGTGTCGGGGGAGATGCCGAGCCGGTCCAGGTTGCCGATCAGCCCGTCCGGGGTGATGCCGGCGTCGAACAGCACCCGCCTG
>DASQFG010000486.1:0-2228 GCA_035633315.1 Nakamurella sp.
GGCGCGGGCGCGATGGCGCCAGACGGCACAATGACCGCCATGTCCGTGCCCACCGTCGCGACCCAGCGCGGGAGTTCCAACGCCGCTCTCGGGGAGATCCATCCGACCCGCGAGGAGTTCCGCGAGTTGGCCAGGGACCGCCGGGTCATCCCCGTCGCCCGCAGGCTGCTGGCCGACACGCTCACCCCCGTCGCGCTGTACGCGTCGTTGGCCGGTGATCGACCCGGCACCTTCCTGCTCGAGTCCGCGGAGAACGGCCGGTCGTGGTCGCGGTGGTCGTTCGTCGGGGTGTCGGCGCCGTCCGCGCTCACCGAACGGGACGGTGTCGCGCACTGGCTGGGCGAGGTTCCGGTCGGCCTGCCGACGGGCGGCGACCCCTTGACAGTGCTGTCCGAGACGCTGCGCCTGCTGCACACCGACCCGCTGGAGGGAATGCCGCCGTTGACCGGCGGGATGGTCGGCTACCTGGGGTACGACGTGGTGCGGCGGCTGGAGCGGATCGACGACCACCACGGTGTCGCGGGTGCCGGAGCGGTCGACGAACTGCACGTGCCCGAGCTGGTCATGTTGCTGGCCACCGACCTGGCCGCGCTCGACCACCACGAGGGCACCGTCACGCTGATCGCCAACGCGGTGAACTGGGACGCCACCGACGACCGGGTGGACGCCGCCTACGACGCCGCGGTGGCCAGGCTGCAGGCGATGAGCGAGCAGTTGGGCAGGCCCTCGGCGCTGCCCGCCGCGGTCTTCGCTCGACAGTCGCCGGAGTACGCCAGGCGAACCAGCTCACCGGAATACCTGGCGATGGTGGAGGTCGCAAAGGAACACATCCGGGCCGGTGACGCCTTCCAGATCGTGCTGTCGCAGCGGTTCGACGTGCCGACCGAGGCCGACCCGCTGGACA
The DNA here is from genome assembly GCA_035633315.1 of Nakamurella sp. Classification (GTDB taxonomy): domain Bacteria; phylum Actinomycetota; class Actinomycetes; order Mycobacteriales; family Nakamurellaceae; genus Nakamurella. The sequence goes on from DASQFG010000486.1 coordinate 905, forward strand.
TCTACCGGGTGCTGCGGGCCACCAACCCCAGCCCCTATATGTACGTGCTCCGGCTGCCCACCCCGGACGGCGACCCCATCGCGGTGGTCGGCTCGTCACCGGAGGCACTGGTGACGGTGCGGGACGGGCTGGTGACGATGCACCCCATCGCCGGCACCCGACCCCGCGGCAGCACCGAGGAGGACGACGTGCTGCTGGGCAAGGACCTGCTGGCGGACGAGAAGGAACGCAGCGAGCACGTGATGCTCGTCGACCTCGGCCGCAACGACCTGGGCAGGGTGTGCGCGGCCGGCACGGTGAAGGTCGTCGAGTTCTTCACCGTGGAGCGGTACAGCCACGTCATGCACATCGTCTCGACCGTGACCGGCAGGTTGGCCGACGGAAGGACGGCGTACGACGCGCTCGTGGCCTGTTTTCCCGCCGGAACCCTGTCCGGGGCGCCCAAACCCCGTGCCATGCAGATCATCGACGAACTCGAACCGGCCAGGCGCGGCGTCTACGGCGGGGTCGTCGGGTACCTGGATTTCGCCGGTGACGCGGACACCGCGATCACCATCCGCACCGCGCTGGTGGCCGGTGGCACCGCATTCGTGCAGGCCGGCGCCGGCATCGTTGCCGATTCGGTGCCCTCGTCGGAAGACACCGAATGCCAGAACAAGGCGGCGGCGGTGATCGCCGCGGTCGGGGCGGCGGGCACCCTGCGACCGGTGATCGGTGACTGATCCCGATCCCGATCCCGGTCCCGGTCCTGACCCCGGCTCTGACCCCGAGGTGGACCACACCGGCAACCCACCCGGAAAGCGAGTCACGCCCGCAAGGACCGGGCGCGCGGCGGCGGTGATCGCCCTGTGCGCGGTCCTCGGCGCCGCGCTCGCCGCGGTCGCCGCCGGGCTCACCTGGTGGGCGGAGGACTTCGTCGATCCGTTGGCCGGTCCGGTGACGATCACGGCGTCCGGGAGTTCGGTGGTGCCGGAGCTGGTGCCGGTCGCGCTGGTGGCGCTGGCCGGACTTGGCGCCGCGCTGGCCAGCCACGGCGTGCTGCGCCGGATCGTCGGTGCCGTCCTGCTGCTCGGCGGCGCGCTGATAGCGGTCCGCTGCTGCCTCGCATGGGGGTCGGCTCCGGCGTCGCTGGTCCAGGACTTGCCGCGACCCGCCGACTCGGTCGGCGCCGCGCGGCTGTCGCCGCTGGGACCGCTGCTGGGGATCGTCGGCGGTCTACTGATCGCGGCGGCCGGCGGATTGATCGTCGCCGGGCGCGGGGCCCGCCGGATGAGCTCCCGGTACGAACCGCCACGATCGGCGGACACCGCCGCGCGCCCCGAGC
>DASQFG010000487.1:0-4357 GCA_035633315.1 Nakamurella sp.
CTCGTCATCCACGCGGCCACCCGGGTGTGCAGCAATCCGGCCGTGACTGCGCGGCCGATCCAGTAGGTGCCCTGTGCTCGCAGGAACACGATGCCGAACAGTGCGGCGAAGGTGATACCGAAGGGGGAGTGGTCGAGCCAGCTGGGCATGGATCAGCGCGCCCGGTGATCGGGCGGCGACAACGCGACCGTCATGCTTTCTCCGGTGGCACCCAACAGGACAGGTGCAGATCGAGACCGCCCACGGGCAAGGGTGACCTTGTTCAGTGACGGTACCCGCCGGCGAATGGTGGGCCGGTCGCCGCGCGTTGGCTAGACTGACCGGCGGACCCCCGCGGCGTCCACCTCATCAACCCCCCCAGGGCTGGAAGGCAGCAAGGGTCCGTGAGCTCTGGCGGGTGCGGGGGTCCCCTGCTGTCTGCTGACCTGTCTGTCTGTTGACCCGGCGCCGTCACCGCCCGCGCCAGCGGAGCCGGCCGGCGGGCCGTCCCATCATCACTGTCGGTGCCCTGCCGTAATCTCGGTCCGTGGGGTTGGCGCTGTATCGCAAATACCGCCCGGCGACGTTCGCCGAGGTGGTCGGGCAGGAGCATGTCACCGAGCCGCTGCGCATCGCGCTGGCCGCCGGTCGGATCAACCACGCCTACCTGTTCTCCGGCCCCCGTGGCTGCGGCAAGACCTCGTCGGCCCGCATCCTGGCCCGATCGCTGAACTGCGTGCAGGGGCCGACGCCCGATCCGTGTGGCGTCTGCGGATCCTGCGTTGCGCTGGCCCCGGAAGGCCCCGGCTCGCTGGACGTGGTCGAACTCGACGCGGCCAGCCACGGCGGCGTCGACGACACCCGCGACCTGCGGGACCGGGCGTTCTACATGCCGGCCGAGTCGCGCTTCCGGGTGTTCATCATCGACGAAGCGCACATGGTGACGCCGCAGGGCTTCAATGCACTGTTGAAGATCGTCGAGGAGCCGCCGGAGCACCTGGTGTTCATCTTCGCCACCACCGAACCGGACAAGGTGCTGACCACCATCCGGTCCCGGACGCACCACTACCCGTTCCGGTTGATCGCGCCGACCACGCTGCGCACGCTGCTCGAGCGGTTGTGTGCAGAAGAAAAGGTGACCGTGGAGCCGGCGGTGTTCCCGCTGGTCATCAGGGCGGGCGGGGGGTCGGCGCGGGATTCGCTGTCGATGCTGGACCAGTTGCTGGCCGGTGCGGGTCCGGAGGGTGTCACCTACCGGCACGCGGTCGCGCTGCTCGGCGTCACCGACGCCGCACTGCTCGACGAGATGGTCGACGCGCTGGCCGCCGGCGACGGCGCCTCGGTCTTCGGCGCCGTCGATCGGGTGGTCGAGGCCGGGCACGACCCCAGGCGGTTCGCGGCCGACCTACTGCAGCGGTTGCGGGACCTGCTGATCCTGGACTCGGTCCCGGACGCGGCGGCCAAGGGGCTGATCGACAGCCCGGAGGACCAGCTCGAATCGATGGAAGGCCAGGCCGAACGCCTCGGCGTGGCCACCCTGACCCGGCTGGCCGAGGTGATGCACACCGGGTTGGTGGAGATGCGTGGCACCACGTCTCCCCGGCTCGTGCTGGAGCTGATGTGCGCCCGCATGTTGCTGCCGGCGGCGTCGACCTCCGACGGCGCCCTGCTGCAGCGGTTGGAGCGGATGGAACGCCGGATGGCGATCGCCGCCGAGCCCGCTGATCCCCGCGGCCCGGCCGCCGCGGCGGCGCCCGAGGTCACCGGTCCGGCGCGCGGCGCCCCCGCTGCGGCTGTTGGTGAGCCCGTCCGGCCGAAGCCCGCGGAGCGGGGGGAGCGGACGGGTTCCCGGACCACGGAGGCTGCGGCAGCGGTAGCGGCGCCCACGTCGAACGTGGCGAAGGAGCGCGCCAGCAGACCGTCGCAGGAACCCACCCCTGTGCCGGCGACCGCGTCTCGTACCGGACCAGATCTGGGCCTGCCTGTGCGTCCGAAGGTCGGCGCGGCGGGCACCCGCTCGCAGGCTCCGCCAGTCCGAGACTCGGTGTCCCCACCTGCGTCATTGGGGCGCACGGGTGGCTCTGGTCCGCGTCCGAGTGGCGAGCAGTCGGCCTCCGCTCGATCCACCGCGCCGACCCGAGCCCCCGTGCCTGCGCCGTCAGGCGACGAAGAGCCGGGAACAACCGTCGGAACCCAACCGGCAGCCCCAGAAGGGTCAGCCGAGATGTCCGTGGAGTTGTCCCCAGGGGCCATCGACGTCACCGACGTGCGACGGGTGTGGTCCGAGGTGCTTGCCGCGGTCCAGCGGCATCGCCGCACGACGCAGATCCTGCTCGAATCGGCCACCATCATCGGGGTGGAGCAGGGCGTGCTGCGGTTGGCGATGCCGTCCGCCGGAATGGCGCGCCGAGTGGTGGAACCGGCCAACGCCGACCTGCTGCGGGCGGCACTGCGCGAAGTCCTCGGCGTCGCGTGGACCGTGCGCTGCGAGGCCGCCGACGGTGCGGCGGCGGGCGGGCCGGTCCGCGGGTCCGGATCGTCGCGGACACCCGACGCGCGGGAAGTCGATCGCGGCGGCGACCCATCTTCGTCGGAGATGTCCCCACCGCCCGAGGACGACGACATCCCCGAGGACTATGGCGAGCCGATCGATCCGTCGGCACCACCGCCGGTGGTGCGTGACCCGGAAGAAGCCGCGATCGAGTTGCTGACCGCGGAGCTGGGCGTCAAGCGGCTCGACCCGGCACCCTGACTTCGCAGGTATCACTCGAGGTCGCGGGTGGCTCTCAGCTGTGGCCGGCACCGGCGCTGCGCCATCGTGGCTGCCCGGCGGGCGTCGAGACGCAAAGGGCCGAAGATGACCACATTCCGCGCCGAACTGGATGTCGATCGGGTGCGCACGCATTTCGATTTCGCCCGCAGCGGGCGGATCGTCACCAACAACGCCGCGACCACCCAGCCACCGAGGCAGCTCCTTGACCTGTACCGCAGTCTGGTGCCCTCCTACGAGAATGTGCACCGCGGGCAGTCCACCGCCTCGGCGCGCACCACCGCGTTGTTCGAGGAGTCCTTCGACACCATCGCCGGGTGGTTGAACGCGCCGAGCCGGCGCAGCATCGCCACCTACCGCAACACCACCGAGGCGCACAACGCGGTGATGTATTCGCTGCTCACCGAATTCCGCGACGGCGACAACGTGGTGACGACCATGATGGAGCACAATTCAAATTTCGTTCCTTGGTACGCATTGTGCCGGGATATATTGCCGCGATTCGGCATCGGGGTCGAATGCCGCATCGCGCGGTTCGACCACGAGTCCGGAGAATTGGACCTGGGACACCTGGATTCTCTGGTGGATTCCCGCACCAAGCTCGTGTGCTGCACCGGGGCGTCGAATTTCCTTGGCACCAAACCCCCGCTGCGCGCGGTGCGGGAGATCGCCGACCGCAGCGGCTATCTCCAGCCGGCCGGCGACCGCCGTTCGCTGCTGCTGGTGGACGGTGCGCAGTTGGTACCCAGCAGTGGGGTCGACGTGCAGGACCTGGATATCGATTATCTGTCGTTCTCTTTTCACAAATTCATGGCGCCGTTCGGCGTCGGCGTGCTGTACGCAAAGGAACACCTGCTGGCCCGGTCCCTGCCGTTCCTCTACGGCGGGGACATGATCGCCGAGGGGCGGGTGTCGCCCGATCAGATCGATTACGCCGACCTACCCTGGAAATACTCCGCGGGCACGCCGAACATTCTCGGGGTCATCGTCTCCGCGCAGGCGCTGAGGTTCGCGGTCGATCTGGTCGGAGCGGCCGGCAGCTGCGGCTACTTTCGCAGCAGTGTCCCCGTCCCGCAGGCGGCGGTGGCGGCCACCATGGACGCGATCGGCGAGCACACCGGCCGGCTCACGGCAAGGGCGCTGGATTCGCTGGCCGCCGTGCCCGGCCTGACGGTCTATGGCCCGCCGCTGCCCGAGCGGCGGTCGCCGCTGGTTGCCTTCAACGTGGCCGGCTGGGATCCGACGGTGCTGGCCGAGGCGCTGAACGCCGCCGGGGTGGAATCCAGGGCCGGGTGCCACTGCGCGACGCTGGCCCATCGTGACCTCCGCATGCAACCGGCGGCCAGCTGCCGGCTCAGCTTCTACCTGTACAACACGCTGGAGGAGGTCGATCGTGCGGTCGACGCGCTCCGCGAGATCGTGACCACCGGATCGTCGGGCGCTTCCCTGCCTCGATCCGGTGGGCGGCATCGGCGGGACTGAGAGACCACGAGTCCGGCTCGGCTCGGAGACGGAATGCGGTTTCGGGGATCGAGCTCAACTCGCAGCGATGAGTTCTGATCGCGGTACGGGTCTGGACCGGTGAGTGCCTGCGAATCCCACGTCGGA
>DASQFG010000488.1:0-7720 GCA_035633315.1 Nakamurella sp.
GCCGGTGCCGGGGTGCCCGTTCCGGCCGGCGCGCCGTCGATCGCCACCAGCCCGGTCGTCTATGCGCTGGCCGCGCCGGCAGCCAAGGCGCTGTCCGCGGCCGGCCCTGTCACCATCAATTCCCTCCTGGGTACCAGGCTCAGCGCCAGGCCGATCCGGATGGGACTACCCGCTCCGCGGGAGTCGGCGGACGCTGTCGGCGGCATTCTGGCCCTGCAATCCGCCGTTGCCGGACAACCCGACGCCCGGGCGGCGCTGACCTGGGGTCTGCGGTCCAGCCCGGCGGACCTGCCGACCTCCGGCTCCGACCTGCTGGCCAGGCTCGGCAGTGATCCGGGAACCGCCGTGCCGGTCAGCGAGCAGGCGCTGTGGGCCCACAATCAGCAGGCTGGATCCGAGCAGGCCGTTGGCGTCTACCCCACCACCGGCACCGACCTGGACTACCCGTTCGTGACGCTGGGCGGGGCAGAATCCGGCGCGGCCGACGAACTGCTGCGTTCGTTGCTCGCGGCTGAGGGGAAGTCCGCACTGCAGTCCGCCGGGTTCCGTGATCCGTCAGGAGCGGCAGGTGCCGCGTTGACCGGGGCCGCCGGCATCAACCCGCAGACGCCGGGCGGCACTGCGCTGTCCGACGCCGCAGCGGTGGACAGCGCGGTCCATGACGTCGAGGTGAGCAACGAACCGTCCCGGCTGCTCGCCATCCTGGACATCTCCGGCTCCATGCAGGCGCAGGTGCCCGGCGCCGGCGGGCAGACGCGCATCGATCTGGCCAAGGCGGCGGCCAAGCGGGGGCTCAGCCTCTACCCGCCGGACAGCGAGATCGGCATGTGGGTGTTCTCGACCAATCTCTCCCCGACGACCGACTACCGCGAGCTGGTGCCGGTCGGCACCCTCGCGCTCGGTCCGGACGGCGTCACCGGCCAACAGAAACTGGCCAAGGCGCTGGACGGCGCCGAGGCCATCCCCGACGGGGGCACCGGCATGTACGACACCACGCTGGCCGCCGTGCGGGCGCTGCGGACCAGTTGGGACCCGAACCGGGTGAACACCGTGCTGATCCTGTCCGACGGGATGAACGACGACGCGAACTCCATCTCCCTGCCCGACCTGCTGACCACGCTGAAGAACGATGCCGACCCGCAGAGACCGGTCACGGTCATCTCCATCGGATTCGGGCCGGACAGCGACGTGGCCGCCCTGACGCAGATCAGCAACGCGACGGGTGGAGCGACGTACGTCTCCCTCGACCCGAACAACATCGGCGAGATCTTCCTCGACGCCGTGGGGCAACGGATGTGCCGGCCGAACTGCGGCGCCGGCTGATCGGTTACCGCCGCGGCGGTGGTTCGGGCACTGGTTTGGCCGCGACGATGTCGGCCAGGTTCACCCGCCGCGGGCCCCGCCGGGTCTCGATCTCGCAGGTCAGGGCGTCCAGGCCGCGCAGGTAACCCAGGGTGTCGGTGAACCCGCCGGGGACCTTGGCGCGCACCACGACGCGGGTGCCCAGCGGCAACGTCGCCAGTCGATCGCCGGCGCGTCCGGTCGTCATGTCGGGAAGGCTAGTTCGCCGCCGGCACGGCTGTCAGGCAGGTCTGTCGGGCCCCTGTCAGACACGGTCGGCACACTGTGAGACACCACACCGCCAGGTTGACCGGCGGTGTGCCCGGGTACCGACAGCCTGCGGGTTGTATTCGTCCGCAACAGAGGGAGGAAATCGCACGATGACAGGTCTGACTGTGCCCAACGTGAGGTTGAACAACGGCGTGGAGATCCCCCAGCTGGGTTTCGGGGTTTTCCAGATCAAGCCGGCAGACACCGTCGAAGCGGTGACCACCGCCCTCGAGGTCGGGTATCGCCATATCGACACCGCCGAGATGTACCGGAACGAGAAAGAGGTCGGCGAGGCCATCGCCAAGTCCGGGATCGATCCGTCCGAGATCTTCGTGACGAGCAAGCTGAACAACAACAAGCACGATGTCGATGACGCGCTGGCCGCGTTCGACCAGACCCTGGCCGACCTTCGACTGGACCGCATCGACCTGTTCCTGATCCACTGGCCGTTGCCGAAAGTCGGCGATTTCGTCCAGACCTGGAAGGCCCTGGAGCGGGTGTATTCCGAGGGCCGTGCCCGGTCCATCGGCGTCTCGAACTTCCAGCCGCACCACCTGCGCCGGCTGCACCAGGAAACGACCGTCATCCCCGCGGTCAACCAGATCGAGCTGCATCCTTACCTGACCCAGGACGAGCTGCGGGCGTTCGACGCCGAGCACGGCATCGCGACCGAGGCGTGGTCGCCGATCGCGCGGGGCGGGGTGCTCGAGGACGCGACGATCACCGACCTGGCCAACCGCTACGGCAAGACCTCGGCCCAGGTCGTGTTGCGCTGGCACATCCAGCTCGGGAACATCGTGTTCCCGAAGTCCGTCAAGCAAGCGCGCATGCGGGAGAACTTCGAGATCTTCGATTTCGAGCTCACCGACACCGACATGGCGCTGATCTCCGCGCTGAACAAGGACCAGCGGACCGGTCCGAACCCGGACGAGATGAACTGGGTTCCCTCGTCCTGACCCTGCAGTCGCACTGCGGTCACCTTGTGCTCAGCGCGACGGCCAGTGCCAGGACGGCTCGTCCAGCATCCGCTGGCCCACCATGACGGTCTGGCCGAAGTCCGTGGTGAGTTCGACGGCCTGAAAGTCCAGGCCGGTGTCCGCCGAGTGCTCGCGCAGATCGTCCACCAGTCGCCGGGAATGCGACACGGTGACGAGCTGCGCGGAGCCTGCCGCGGTGACCATCAGCTCCGCCACTTGCCGGCGCCGTTCGCGCCGGTGATCGCGGTCAACCGGCGGACCGGCACTACCAGGTGACGTAGCGACCGGTAGTTCTCCACCGCCAGCGTCGTTAGCACGCTGTCTACGGACAGGCAGCTGGATCGGCCTCGACGCTGCGGCGTGACGGCCGAAACGTTTCCGCGATATCGACATTTCGGACACCGTGATGGCCGGGCACCCGCTGCGGCTCGGCGCATCAGTTTCCGCGATATCGACAATTCAGACGAGAGTCACAATCAACGCTCATGCCGGGATCCCCGCGAGGGCCCAATCGATGAGTCGCTGCGCGTCGTCACCCTGTTCGGCGAACCGCGCCCAGTCGACGAGTCGCATGCGGGCTCGGCCCTCGACGAGTGGGTCGCTGTCGGACAACTCGGCAACCGTCGAGCGCCCGCGAGAACCGCCGGGCGCGCCCGGCCGTATCCTCGGCCTCCAGCAGCAACTCGCCATGGCTGAATCGTGTCCGCGCATCGGCGTCCGGGACACGGTCCCACCTTGCGAGTACCCGCTCGAATTGCAGGAACGCCTCGGCATGCGCCCCATCGCCAGGGCCGCCCGAGCCGCTGCCGCCGACGTTTCCAGCACCCGCGGCTGATCGCCGGACAACGCCCAATGGCGGGCGATGTCACCGGGTGAGGGTTCCAGCAGCGCGAGCGCGGCGTCCAGGGATCCGTGGAGCCACCGTACTCACCGAGCCCTACCTCCTGAGGCACCTCCACGAGGACCGCCAACGCCAATTCCTGCTGGCACGCGGCCGATCACAGCATCTGTTCACAGCCCGGCCATCAGGTCCGTCTCGGTGATCCCCGGCCCCTGCCCGTCGCGGATGTACCACTCGGTGCCGAACGAGTACGCGAACGCGTCGTCCGGCATGGTCAGCCAGAAGGACTGCTCGCTGATCTGACTGGCGTGCGCGCGCATGGCCCGGCGCTTGTGCCCGACATAGGCAGTGACGTCGACGGCGCCGGTGATCTCCGACTCCGGTTTACCGAGCGTCTCGACGAAATCGGGATCCGGCCCGGCGGCGTCCTCGGCTCCCGCTGCGCGGGCCCGGTCGCGGAAGGCGGCCATGCCGCGCTTGAGGTGATCGCGGTTCGTGGTCTGCTGGTACACCCGGGGCGTGCCGGCCAGCTCGGCGGCGCGCAGGCCGACGCGGTGCACCTGGATGTGGTCGGGGTGGCCGTAGCCGCCGTTGTCGTCATAGACGGTGAGCACGTCGGCGTCCTCGTCGAGCAGGATCGCCGCGAGCCGCTCGGCCGCCTCGTCGATCGGCGCCCGCCAGAAGGATGCTGGCGCGTCGTTTGTCGGCGTGCCCATCATCCCCGAGTCGACGTAACCCAGGAACTCGGTGCGATGCACCCCGAGAATGCCCGCGGATTCAAAGGTTTCGGTGACCCGACGGCTGGAGAGCTGCTCGCCGTCGTCGAGGAACCCGGGCTCCACCTCGCCGTGCTCACCGCGGGTGGCCACCACCAACACGACCCGGTGACCCTCGTCGGAGGCCTTGCGCATCACTCCAGCGCAGGTGATGCACTCGTCGTCGGGATGCGCGTGGAACGACACCAGGGTGGCCATGGGAGACCAACGTACGGCAGCGGCCCAGCGCTGCTGATCAGCCCGACACGAACCGGACAATGTTGACAGGGTCGGAATCCTCCGGTTGTCTGGACATTGCTGACACCGACAGCCGGCCTGGGGCCGGTGCCGCCGCCCCACCGGGCCGCGCCCCGGTGAGTCCCACTCGCCGCCCAGACATCACTTCACCTCCGTCCCGTGTCTGGAAGCATCGATGTCAACTGCAAGTGCCCGTACCGCCCCGGCACGTCCCCCCGCACCGCCCTCCGCAGCCCCGTCAGCACCGCCCACTGCTACTCCGGTCGCCGGCCCGAAGCCACTGACCACCGGCCGGCGCGATTCCGTTTCGCAGTTCACCGTCTACTTCTTCTCGGTCGTCCCGCTGCTGGCGCTGATCGCGGCCGTCCCGCTGGCCTGGGGGTGGGGGCTGACCTGGACCGATCTGATCATCGGTGCCTCGTTCTACGTGGTGACCGGGGTGGCCATCACCGTCGGATTCCACCGCTACTTCACCCACGGGGCGTTCACCGCCGTCCGCGGCGTCCGGGTCGCGCTGGCCGCGCTCGGCCAGATGGCCATGCAGGGCCCGGTGATCATCTGGGTGGCCGACCACCGGCGTCACCACGCCTTCTCCGACCGCGAGGGCGACCCGCACTCCCCGTGGCTGTACGGCACCTCGATGACGGCCGTGGCCAGGGGCTTCTGGCACGCGCACATGGGGTGGCTGTTCGAGCGGGACGTGACCAACCAGCAGCGATTCGCACCCGACCTGCTCGCCGACCGCGACGTCGCCAGAGTGAACTCGCACTTCATCGCCTGCACAGTGATCACCCTGGGAGCGCCGGCACTCATCGGCGGGCTCGTCACCTGGTCGTGGTGGGGCGCGCTGACGGCGTTCTTCTGGGCCTCGCTGGTAAGGGTGGCGCTGTTGCACCACGTCACCTGGTCGGTCAACTCGATCTGCCACATGATCGGCGAGCGACCGTTCTCCGCCCGCGACCGGTCAGCCAATTTCTGGCCGCTGGCGATCCTCAGCTTCGGCGAATCCTGGCACAACCTGCACCATGCCGACCCGACCTGCGCGCGGCACGGCGTGCTCCGAGGGCAGATCGACATCTCCGCGCGCATCATCTGGGCGCTGGAGAAGGTGGGCTGGGCCACCAAGGTGCGCTGGCCGAACCCGCAGCGTCTGGCGCGGATCCAGGCCACAGCCGGGGAAATGGGGCACTGAGTTCGTTCCCGGATGAGGGGTGATCCGCCCGGCCGTCAGCCCCGAATGCCGACCGGGCGGATGTGTTCCTACGGCGGATGTGTTCCTACAGTGCGTCCAGCGGACGGAGTTCGTCCATCACGCGGGCCGCGTTGGCCAGCACAGCAACGGTGACCGCGACATCGATCCGGTCCTCGGCGAGGCCCCAGTGCACCGCCGTCCGGCGCACCGCGAAGGCAACGATCGACGGGTCGATCCCGATGCTGCAGAAGACAGCGCTGGCGATGCGCTGGATGTCCGGCTCAGGGGTCGCCAGCCGATACGCGAGCTGGGCGGGGAACGGCTCGAGCCCGGCGACGATGGCGTCGAATTCGAGGTCACGGGCCTGTTGATTCATGGTCGGGACCGGTTGACGGACGGGGTTCGGGCCGCGCTCAGACGATCAGCAGGCCGGTGACGCCCAGTCCGGCGGCCACCAGCGGCTGTGCGCCCACGGTGGCAACGAGTCCGGGATGCCTTGTACAACTCGCGGAGGGAGTTCATCTCGGATCCTTGCATTGTTCGGGGTGTTCTGGGTTTTCCTGGGTGGTCCAGCTGGTTCAGCGGTCGCTGTGACCAGGAGGCGGCGGCACCGGGGTGTCGTCGCTGAAGGTGAGGGTGATGTCGTGTGCGCCCGCCTGCCAGAGCTGGCGGAGCCGATCGCTGGTCGCGGTCGGGTTGGTGTCGTGCCGGAAGACCGGGCCGACATCGCCGTGGGTAGCCACAGAGATTTCGGGAGATTCGTGGGTGCTGATGGGAGTCCTTCTTCGTGAGTCCATGGCGGATGACCGCCGTGATGGAGGAGCGGGGCCTCGTCGCCCCCGGAATGCCTGGGTGAAACGCCAGGCGAGGGGCTGCAGCGACCCCGAGCGTGGTCTGGATCGATACAGCACCTCCAGTGTACGAGTCCTTTCCGTCGCGAGGGTCTGCGCCGCACCGGTGTCGTGGCCTGTCTGCTGCAGATAACGGCCGCAGATCGGTCACCGAGCGCAGTTCGGGCGTGGTTTCGCGGGTGATGGGCCGCTGCAGCCCCGGTTTCGCCAGCTGCCAAGAATCCGTTGTGGCGGTCGCAAGGTCCTTCCTTCTGCCGCGGGAATCTCGCAGACTGGCGAGCGATGACAGCACGCCGCACGCCAGTACAGATCGATCGGCTCGGCGCCCACGAATGGGAGACCCTGCGCGAGGTCCGGCTGGCCGCACTGGCCGACTCACCCGGAGCCTTCTGGTCGCAGCTGGCCGATGAAGCCCGGTTCGGGCGCGAGGAATGGTCGTCGTTCCTGCGTGCAGGGGCGTGGTTCGTCGCGCGCGACGACACCGGGGCGGTGGGGCTGGCTGCCGGGTTGCCCAGTCCAGATGGTCCGGAACCGGAACTCATCGCGATGTGGGTTGCCCCCACGGCCCGGGGCCGGGGGATCGCCACCCTGCTGACCCGCGCCGTGGTCGGCTGGGCGATCGCCGCGCGCGCTCCCGCGCTGAGCCTGTGGGTGGCCGACGGCAATGACACCGCCAGGACTCTGTACCAGCACTTCGGCTTCGTGCTCACCGGCGAGTGGGCGCCGATGCCGCGCGACGCTGCGGCCGGCGAACAGCGGATGCGGCGGTTGTTGTCTGCCAAGGGGGAGCCGCAGTCGCGCGGGTGACGTCAGCTCTGATTGACCGAGCCGCTGCGCGACACCGAAAGTGAAACGACGACGATGGTATCGACGGCCGCCGAGAGTGGTTATGATCTCTGCGAGTTCCGGATGAAACAGGGGGGTTGGGCACCGACGTCCAATCCGAGTGATCCAATTATTAGCAGATTAGCCAATTGCACACTCAAATTGCTAGCGACGCTGTCCTCGCTTATCTCAAAGGAGATCTCATGAACACGGCCATCAGTTCTGCCCCGAATCTCGCCGCTCCGACCGACGTCGACCTCGCGCACCTCAGCGAGATCGGGTCGGTAGACGTTCCGCAGACGACAACGGTTGCCGGGTTTGTCATCAGCCTGACCATCGAGTCCTGGGCCGCCTTCGGCAGGTCTGTTGTCGGGATGGCACAAGAGATGCTCGACGGACTTGCGGTGGAG
>DASQFG010000489.1:0-2053 GCA_035633315.1 Nakamurella sp.
ATGTTTGTCCCGATTATCGTCGGTGTGTCGTCGACGGCCGGCCGTTCTCGTTTCCGGTCATCGCACCGACCCCGCGTGTCGGCGATCCGGGAGCGAGGGGAGTGTGACGGAGATGACCCGGCGTTTCGCCTCACCGCGGGAACCGGCACCCTTGGCAACCTCGTCCCGAGGTGGACGTCCGGGCACTATGGCAACCTGGCAGCGTGGCAACCAGCGCAGCACTGACCGGCGGGGCGGCAAAGCCCAGGCAGCCCAGGATCACGAAGATCAAGCCGCCGACCACCCCGCTGGCGCGGACCCGTCGGGCCCGCCAGCTCGCTGCGCGGCTCGCCGAGGGCTACCCGGACGCGCACTGCGAGCTGGACTTCAGCACACCGCTGGAACTGGCTGTGGCCACCATCCTGTCCGCGCAGAGCACGGACGTCCGGGTGAACATGACGACGCCCGCGCTGTTCGCTCGGTACCGCACCGCGGCCGACTACGCGGGAGCATCCAGGGCCGAGCTGGAGGAGATGATCAAGTCCACCGGCTTCTACCGGAACAAGACGACGTCACTGATCGGCCTTGGCCAGGCGCTGGTGGAACGGTTCGACAGCGAGGTGCCGCGGACCCTGGCCGAGCTGGTCACCCTGCCGGGATTCGGGCGCAAGACCTCGAACGTGGTGCTGGGCAACGCCTTCGGCGTCCCGGGGATCACCGTCGACACCCACATGCAGCGGCTGGTCCGCCGGTGGGGGCTGACCGAGCAGATCGATCCGGTCAAGATCGAGCTCGAGCTGAACGCGCAGCTGCCGCCCGCGCAGTGGACGGGGTTCTCCAACACCGTGATCTTCCACGGCCGTCGGGTCTGCCACGCCAAGCGCGCGGCGTGCGGAGCCTGCTTCCTGGCTCCGCTGTGCCCGTCACGGGGTATCGGGACAATGGATCCGGTGGCGGCCTCCGCGCTCGTGGTGGGCCCCGAGCGGGAGCATCTGCTGTCGATGGTCGGACTGGGCGACGCGCAGGGGCTGCCCGAACCGACGCCCGCGCAAATGGAGCTGGCGGAGCCGGTGGAATGACGGGTCAGCGCCCTGGGCCGACGCTGCCCGAGTCCTGGCATCTTCCCGAGAGCGAACCCGAGCCCGGCTCGGCGGACCTGGCTTTCGTCGGCCGGCGGCTGGTCGGCGACGAGTACCTGCCGGGGTGGATGCACCGGCTGGTCGCGCACATCGACGGATCCCCGTTACCCGGTCCGATCCGGAATCTGGCCAACCTCGCGCCGCCCGGCGCCAAGCACAGCTCGGTGCTGATGCTGCTGGCCGACGGTCCGGCCGGGCCCGACCTGCTGCTGACCGCGCGGGCCGCGACCCTGCGGTCGCACGCCGGACAGCCGGCGTTCCCCGGTGGCCGCAACGATCCGGGTGAGGACGCGGTGACCGCGGCCCTGCGGGAGGGCGAGGAGGAAACCGGGCTGCGGCCCTCCACGGTCGTGCCCGCGGCCCTGCTGCCGGATCTGTACCTGCCGCCGTCCGGATACCTGGTCTGCCCGGTGCTGGCCTACTGGCGCGAACCGGGCGAGGTGGGGCCGGTGGACCCGCAGGAGACCGCCGCGGTGGCCAGGGTGCCGATCAGCGAGCTGGTCGATCCGGCCAACCGCGGCAGGGTCCGTCATCCCGGCGGATATGTCGGGCCGGCCTTCCAGGTCGCTGACCTCCTGGTCTGGGGCTTCACCGCCGGGTTGGTCGACATCCTGCTCACCCTGGGCGGTTGGTCAGGGCCGTGGGACGAGGAACGCTACTTCGACCTCGCCGACCTGGGATGAGCTCTCCCATGAGCCCTGGGATCAGTACCGGGATGAGTACCGGGATGAGTACCGATTCGGGACCTGCAGCGACCGCTGACGCGGTCGACGACCGCGGAGTCTTCCCGGCGTGTGCGTGGTGAACATCGTCGACGCAGTCGTCATCGTGCTGCTGATCGCGGCCGCGGTCTCCGGGTTCCGGCAGGGCCTGATCGCGGCGCTGTTCACCCTGGTCACCGCGGTCGCCGGAGCAGTGGTGGCGATCCGGTTGGC
>DASQFG010000490.1:0-10051 GCA_035633315.1 Nakamurella sp.
CGCCTTGCCTACCGTGGCGCGATGGACACCTCGACCCCTGGCAACGGCGCACCGGTGACCGGGGAACTGCTCGACGAGGCGATCAGCCTGGTGTTGGCCGGACAGCCGGTTCCCGAACCGCACCGACCGAGCATGGGCTGCTCCATCAAATGGCGTGACTGACTTCGCCCCTGTTTGCGATTCGCCCGGGGTCGGCGGGGCGGTGTACCTGCACACCCTGATGGCGACGGTGCCGACCGCGGCGAACGCCGGTTTCTAGCGCAGATCGTGGCCGAGAAGGCCATCCTGCGGCGGCTGGTCGAGGCCCGGCACCCGGATCGTGCAGTTGGGCTACGGCGGCAACGAGGGTGACGTCGGCGGCGGCGAGGTCGATGAGATCGTGGACCGGGCGCAGGCGGAGATCTACGAGGTCACCGAGCGCCGGACCAGCGAGGACTACGTCGTCCTGGAAGAGCTGCTGCAGCCGACCATGGACGAGATCGACGCGATCGCGATGGCCGGCGGGCGGGCGGCGGGCGTGCCGACCGGGTTCGCCGACCTGGACAAACTGAGGCTAGACCGACGTCGCAAACAACACCGACGGCGATCCTCGCGGGAGGATGCTTCTGGGGCATGCAGGACCTGATTCGCAAGCGCTCAGGCGTTAGTCAGCTTGCGTGCAGGTACGTGCTGATCGCACGACGGATGGCTTCAGAGACGCTGATGTGTTCCTCGGCGGCTCGCAGCAGCAGGTCGCGTTTGAGCTCCGGATCAAGGCGTACCGATTCGACTGATGATGCCGCCGAGCCCATCGAAGGCCGACCGCCGCGTCGGCCACGTAGGATCTGTTCGACGTCGTAGCCGCGTTCTGCCTCGCCAGCGAACGTCTCGACCATCTCATCGGTGATCGGGGTGCCGTCGGCCGTCCGCCCGTGAGTCGTGGACATCGTCATCGCCCCTTCGGAAGCAGAGTTCGGTACTTCGCTCGCATCGGCATTGCATGGATCACAGCCGGACCCTGCGGCCGGTCCATCACCACCAGCTCAAGAAATCTTCCGGCGCGATCAGCGCCGAGAAGCAGATACCGAACAGGATCTTCGGCGATCTCCTCGGCGACCAATGCATTGCGCACATCGTGTTGGTTGTCTTCCGGTTCGACGTCGTGCCGCAGCGCCGAGCGGAGGATCTCCACAGCCGGTATCGTACTACGAAACCGTGACGCTAGCCGATCTCAAGTGAGTCTCGCCGCGGGTTCGGCGGCTTCGAAGGAACTGGCCCTGATTCCTGATTCCTGATTCCTGATTCCAAGTTGGCGCCGCAGGGCAGGTGGTGAGCCCGGAGTTTGTTGTCTCCTGGTCGGCGTCGCCTCCTGGGGCGGGAGAATGCCCGCAGCCAGGGGAAGACGATCGGCCGTCCTTCGTTGTCCACGACGTCGTCCCGGAGGCAGCGGCGTTGATCATGGAGGCGAAGGCGGAGAACCTGTCCCTGCACGCGATTGCGCATCGGTTGAATAGCGCGAACCTGGTGATCCAGCGGATCACACCGTGACCCCCAACGGCCCTGTGGTCAGTCGCCAACGACCAGCCGGGTCCGTCCCACCCCGCGAACGGCTCCGACGAGCTCCGCCTCGGCCTCCAGCGCCGTCCGTTCGGCCTTCGCCAGTTTCCGCCACGGGGTGATCGTCACCGTCAGGGTCCGTCCGCTGGTCCTGGCGCGCCAGATGCCGGCGAGCGCGCCACCTGCCAGCACCGCGCCCGGCGACCCGAGGATGGGCCAGAGGGCCTTCTGCGCCGCACGATCCGGGGCCAGCACGGAACGGTCGCGGGGCTGCAGCAGCGGGTCGGCGGGTGGCAGCAGCCGCACCAGTCCGGCCGCGGCATCGACGTCGGCTCCGGTGATCTGGTCGACCATCGCTGCCGGTGTCTGCGTCCGGGTACCGTCCATGGTCACCGTGACCAGGTCGGCCGGCAGCGATCCCCGGATCGACCCGGCCGTCGTGCCCAGGTGCGTTGCCACCTCCGCGGCGGTGCCGGTCCCGTACAACCGGTAGTACCCGATCACCAGCGTGTCCAGCCGCCGCTGTGTCGACGGCGGCGGATAGGGCTTCGACAACGGCTCGAGCACAACGGGTTTCGTGTCCGGAACCAAGCCGATCGCGGCCCGCAGTGCGGCCACCCGAAACAGCATTTCGCGCACATGGACGCTGCCGCAGGCTCGGCAGAATCCCGAATACTGAGCAGGAATCGCCGCGGTGACGGCGGCGCTGGCCGCGCCCTTGACCATTGAAGCGGTGATCACGGCGCGCATCGCGTCGGACACTGCCCGGTAGGCCTGTAGCGGGTCCGCGCCGTCGCTGTGCAGCCGGCCGGCGTCACCGGAGAGCCGGGCCGCGGCGTCCGCGTCGTCGGCCGGCCAGAGTGCCGCGGCGAACCGGGCGGCGTCGGCCCGGCGATGCAGGTGCGGCGCGCCGCGCAGCGACCACAGCAGGACCTGCCCAACGGTTCCGCCCGGCTCGTCGGCCGATCCCGTCAGCAGGGATTCGCCGGCGGCCGGATCGGCCAGCCGGGTCGCTATGGCCAGCCGGGAGGAGCCGTCCCGGTCCTGGATGCCCAGATCCCAGACCGGGAGCTCAGCGGGCTCGGCGGTCGTGCGGGCCAGTCCGGTGCCCAGGATGCGGTGCGCCCGCAGCTGGGCCTCGGTGAGCGTAGCGACGGCAGACGGCATCCGTCAGCCGGCCCCGCCGCTCGTGGTCGGCACCGCGGTGTCGGTGGCCGCCGGCGCGGTCGCGTCGGTCGGCGCTCCGGTGTCGGTCGGCGCTCCGGTGTCGGTGGCCACGCCGGCGTCGGTGGGCAACAGGTCGGTGGCATCCGCCGACGGCGTTTCACTGGCGTACGTTCCGGTGCCCTCGAGCGCGTCGGCCGGGACGGTGACTGTCTGGATGGTCGCGGTCGTGTTGGGCGCACCCTCCTGACCGCCGCCCACCGTGCCGCCGTCGGCGATCTGGTTGATCACCGTCATGCCGTCACCGCCCACGGTGCCCAGGATGGTGTACGAGGCTTCCAGCGTCGTCGGCCCGTACACGATGAAGAACTGCGATCCGTTGGTGTCGCCGCCGGCGTTGGCCAGGGCCACGGTGCCGACGGGGTAGGTCGCGGTCGAGGCCACCTCCGTGGCGAAGCTGTACCCGGGACCACCGTTGCCCTTCCCGGTGGGATCCCCGCACTGCAGGATGTTCAGCGCGCCGCTCACCGTCAGCCGGTGGCAGGTCGTGTCGTTGTAGAAGCCCTGCTGGGCCAGCGACAGGAACGCATTGACGCCGCACGGCGCCAGCGAGCGGTCCAGGGTGATCGGGACCGGCGAGCCGTTGATCGTGAGGTCGGCCTGGACTGCGCCGGTGTTCAGCGGAGACAGGTTGTCCGGCGGGGTCACCGGCTTGGCCGCGGTGCCGGAGGCAGGGTAGGAGCAGGGTGTTGTCGGCGTCGTCGGCGTCGTCGGTGACGTCTCGGTGGCCGACGCGTCCGTGCTCGACGTGGTGTCGCTACTGGCGGTCGAGCTGGAGCGTCCGGAGACCACCCACCAGATCCCGCCGGAAATGACCAGCACGGCCGCGACGACGCCGACAATGACCAGCCGCTGACGGCGGGCCTGGTCGCGTTCTTCGCGCCTGGCCAACTGCCGCTGCAGCTTGCGCTTGGCCGCTTCCCTTCGCTGCTGGTTGGTGGGCACCGTCGTCCTCCATGTTGCTCATCGATCCGGGCTCACAGGCCAGGCTCATTGCTGCGGTCATCATTCCGGGCAATCGGGGTGGCAGCACCGGGAACCCCCCGGGCGGCAGTCTAGGTGACAGCCTGCCCTGCCCCCGGTGGATCGGGTGTGAAGGGACTGTGCGGAGTCCCGTCGTGGCTGGGAAACCCACCGCAGTCCCCGCGTTAGGGTGACGGGGTGTTGATCGCAGGGTTCCCCGCCGGCTCGTTCCAGGCCAACTGCTTCGTGGTGGCCCAGGAGGCGGGCGCCTCGTGCGTGGTCATCGACCCAGGTGAGGACGCCGCGGAGCAGCTGAAGTCCCTGCTTGACGAGCATCGGCTGACGCCGGTGGCGGTACTGCTCACCCACGGCCATCTCGATCACATGGCATCGGCGGCGGCGATCTGCCGGGCGGCGGGCATCCCCGCCTACATCCACCCGGCCGACGAGTACATGCTCGACGACCCGATGGCCGCGCTCTCGCCGGAACTGCGGGCCGCGCTGGCCGGGATGCCGAAGGACGGATTCCGGCCGGATGAGGTGGTGCCGCTGTCCGACCTGCTCGAGCCGGGCCTGGCCGACCTCCCGTTGACCGTCGATCATCTCCCCGGCCATACCGGTGGTTCCGTGGTGTACCGCTTCGCCGGTGACGGCGATCGGCCGGAGATCCTGTTCACCGGCGACACCCTGTTCGCCGGGTCGATCGGGCGTACCGACCTGCCCGGCGGGTCGATGGACCAGGAGCTCGCCTCCATCGCCGACCGGGTACTGAGCAGGGCCGATGACGCGGTCGTGCTAGCCGGACACGGCCCGGCGACCACGGTCGGCAACGAGCGCGCCAGCAACCCGTTCCTGACCCCGTCCCGACGCTTCTGACCCATCGGACTCCGACCGAATCCCGAGTCAGACCCGACCACCGCGCCGACCGACCACCTCGATTCGAACGGACTGACCGCCCGGACATGGCTGATTTCACCGCGCCGAAGGGCGACCCCGACTACGTTCCGCGACATGGCTGATTTCACCGCGCCGAAGGGCGTCCCCGACTACGTTCCGCCGCTGTCCCGGGCGTTCGACACGGTCCGCGAGATCCTGCTGCGCGCCGCCGACCGCGCCGGCTATTCACCGATCGAACTGCCCCTGTTCGAGGACACCGGGTTGTTCACCAGGGGTGTCGGCGAATCGACAGACGTGGTGTCCAAGGAGATGTACACCTTCGCGGACCGGGGCGGTCGCTCGGTGACGCTGCGCCCGGAGGGCACCGCCGGGGTGATGCGGGCGGTGATCGAGCACGGATTGGACCGCGGGCCGCTGCCGGTGAAGCTGGTCTATTCCGGGGCGTTCTTCCGCTACGAGCGGCCGCAGGCCGGTCGGTACCGGCAGCTGCAGCAGGTCGGCATCGAGGCGATCGGCTCCGACGATCCGGCGCTGGACGCCGAGGTGATCGCGGTGGCCGACGAGGGTTTCCGGGGGCTGGGACTCTCCGGCTTCCGGCTGGACCTGACATCGCTGGGCGACACCGTCTGCCGCCCGGCGTACCGCGAGCGGCTCAGCGCGTTCCTGGCCGGGCTCGACCTGGACGAGGCGACCACCGAACGGGCCAGGATCAACCCGCTGCGGGTGCTGGACGACAAGCGGCCGGACATGCGGGATCTGCTGGCCGACGCACCACTGATGATCGACTTCCTGTGCCCCGAGTGCCGGGCGCACTTCGACCGGGTGCTGGCGATCCTGAACGCGCAGGGCGTGCCCTACGTGCTCAACCCCCGGATGGTGCGCGGACTGGATTACTACACCCGCACCACGTTCGAGTTCGTGCATCCGGGACTGGGCGCGCAATCCGGGATGGGCGGCGGCGGGCGGTACGACGGGTTGATGGCCGAACTGGGCGGACAATCGTTGTCCGGCATCGGGTTCGGCATCGGTGTGGATCGCACCCTGCTGGCCACCCAGGCGGAGGGTCTGACTGTCGGTGGCCAGAGTCGTTGCGATGTCTACGGTGTGCCCGTCGGCGAGGCGGCATCGCTGGCGCTGTCGGTGATCTCCCACGAGCTGCGCTGCGCGGGGATCCGCTGCGACATGGCCTACGGCGGCAGGGCGCTGAAGACCGCGATGAAGGCGGCGGCCGGATCGGGTGCGCGCGTCGCGCTGGTTCTCGGCGATCGGGAGCTGGAGTCTGGCACCGTCGAGGTCAAGAACCTGGCCAGCGGCGAGCAGTCCACTGTGCCGCTGGGTGACGTGCTACCGGCGGTCCGGGCCGTGCTCGACGCACGGCCCGCGGTGCCGGTGGTGTCCGCCTGACGCCTGGTGCGTGGGTCCGCGGCTGTTCTGAAGGTGAGCCGGTCCGGCGGGCTGTGCGTGCGGCGGCGCGGTGGGCTCAGCGACGGGTCAGTGCTTGTGCCGGGACAACGACAGCACATTCCCGTCGGGGTCGCTGAACCAGGCGACCTTCGTGCCGTCCGGCGCCCTCCAGGCGTCGTCGCTGTCCTGGTCCATGCCCGGATAGCGGTTGAAGGTGACCCCGTGCGCCCGCAGCGCCGCGACCGCGGCCGTCAGGTCGTCCACGTCCCAACCCAGCACGGTGTACGGCGCCTCGGCCTTGTCCGCGACGAGGGTGACCCGCAGCTGGACACCGTCGCTGTCCAGCACGACCGCACCCGGGTTGGCCTCGACCAGTGTCAGGCCCACCTGTTCGGTGTAGAACCGTTGCGCGCGAGCAAGATCGCGGGTGGCGGCGAAGGCGACGAGGCGGCCGGGGGAGGGCATGGGACTGATCGTCCTGTTCCGAAGATCCTGTAGTCAAGCGGCGCGCGCATTCAGGGGCGCATCGCCACTTCTAGTCGGGGATGTGGACCCGAACGGCGAACCTCGCGAAATCCCGATCGAACGTGACGACCTCGGCCGCGTGCTCGATCGCCAGTGCGGCGACGTGGGCGTCTGTCGTGAGGTTACCGGCGGCGCCGGTTTCCTCCAGCAGCCTGCGCAAGAGGCTGGCATGACGAGTCGTCGGCGCGGGGACCGTGGAAGGAGGTTGGCCCAGCCAGGAATCGACGAAATCGAACGCGGCCACGATGGGCAGCGGCGATGTGAAGATCCGAGGATTGGTCGACACTCTGACGAAAGCTAGCAGGCTGACCCAGGGAAAGCCGATCGCTTCGTTCCCGGTGAGTGAAGTCTGCAACCAGCGATTGGCACTGTCGTGCTGCGAACTGTCGGCATTGACCGCGTACAGCAGCACATTCGCGTCAACGATCTTCATCGACAGCTCGACATGCCACGATCATCGGCCCGTTGTCATCTTGCGGGCGATTTCCTCGTCTTCGAGATCGGAAGCCAATCGCAGCGCGTGCTCCAACGGGACGAGGGGTTTTCCGAGCTGGTAGACCGGAAACGAGTAGTCGGGGCGGACCTCGTCCGGCAGGAGGGCGCTGCGCAGCAGACTATTGACTGCCTGCTTCAACGTCAGACCCCTTTCACGCATGAGCTTCTTCAGCATCGCCTCGACATCTGGGTCGAGGGTGAGGGTCGTGCGCATTCTGCATCATAGCATCACGACGATTGATGCCTGGGCATCAAGGGCCGGGTTCACCATCAATTCCTCAAAGAAGCAGTACTTACTTATATAAGCTGAGAGTGGTATACTCGTCGCTGTGCACGCGTTCGACGTTCTCGGTGATCCGGTGCGACGCCGGATCCTGGAGCTGCTCGCCGACGGCGAGCAGACGTCCGGTGCTATCACGACGATCATCCAGCGGGAGTTCGGGATCTCCCAGCCGGGAGTCTCGCAACACCTGAAGGTGTTGCGGGAGAACGGGTTCGCCACGGTCCGGCCGGACGGTGCGCGCCGGCTGTACGCCGTGGATTCCGGGCCTCTGCAGGAGGTCGACGTGTGGCTGGACCGCTTCCGCGGGTTCTGGAACCAGCACCTGGAC
The DNA here is from genome assembly GCA_035633315.1 of Nakamurella sp. Classification (GTDB taxonomy): domain Bacteria; phylum Actinomycetota; class Actinomycetes; order Mycobacteriales; family Nakamurellaceae; genus Nakamurella. The sequence goes on from DASQFG010000490.1 coordinate 7,656, forward strand.
GCGCTGGCGACGGAACTCGCACGCGGCAAGCGCGAACGACGACGGGCCGCCGCCGCGCGGCCGCCGGACAGCCTGTCCGACGGCAATCCATCCATCGAAGCGCCATCCATCGAACAGAAGGACACGACATGATCGACATCGCCCGACATCTGTCCGCCGTTCATCGCGAGGTCAGTGCAAAGCCGGAGACCGAGACCGTCAGGGTGCTGCTGCGCAGGAGCTATGAGGCGGAGGTCGACGACGTGTGGAGCGCGGTCACGGACCCGGAGCGCGTCCGACGCTGGTTCCTGCCGCTGACCGGCGACCTGCGGGTGGGCGGCACGTTCCAGCTTGAAGGCCACGCGGGCGGCGACATCCTCGACTGCGAACCGCCCCGGCTGCTCCGCGTCACCTTCGGCGGCCCCACCAGCATTGTCGAACTGCGGCTCACCTCTGGTGGAGAGCGCGGCGGGACAACGGTGCTGGAGCTGGACCACTCGGTCCCGCTGGAGATGGCCGGCAGCGCCGCCGGCGCGCTGTACGTGGGACCCGGTTGGGACGGCGCGGTGATGGGTCTTGGCCTGTTCCTGGCCGGCGAAGTGATCGGCGACCCCGTGGCGATGGCGAACTCCCTGGAAGTTCAGGAATTCTCGCTGGAGTCGCTACGGCTGTGGGCCGCGATCGCTCGGGAGTCGAACTCGGCCACAGAGGACGAAATCGCCGCCGCCACCGAGGTGTCGGCCCAGCAGTTCGCGCCGGCTCTGGTCGCCGCCAAGGACTCCGCCGGCTGACTCTCAATCCGTGGGTCACATTGCTCACGGAGTCGGTGCGTTGCTCATGCTTTGGGTGCGTTGCTCATGCTGCAGCATGGTGTTGGCACCCACTGCGTGAGCATCGCGGATCCGGGGCGGCCCGAGCGGCCGCCGCGGTTGTCCCTTGCCAAACGGTCCGAACGTATGTTCGGATAGTTGCATGAGGTGGGAGGGGCGTTCGCTGTCCGTCGAGGACCCATCCGCTCTCCCCGGCATGGGTCGGCTGGCGGGTCTCGTCCGCACCGTCCGGACCCCCGAGTTCGCGGGCGTGACCTTCCATGAGGTGCACTGCCGATCGGCCCTGAACAAGGTGCCGGGGAATTCCCCGATGCCGTTCGGCTGGACCATCAACCCGTACCGCGGCTGCAGCCATGGCTGCGTGTACTGCTTCGCCCGGAACACTCACTCCTACCTGGATTTCGACACCGGTCACGACTTCGACAGCCAGATCGTGGTCAAGATCAACATCGGTGACGTGCTGCGCAAGGAAGTTGCCGCCGGCAAGTGGCGGCGCGAGCACGTCGCGATGGGCACCAACACCGACCCGTACCAGCGGGCCGAGGGTCGGTACCGGCTGATGCCGGGCATCATCTCGGCGCTCGCGGACAGCGGGACACCGTTCTCGATCCTGACCAAGGGTACGGTGCTGTCCCGCGATCTCGATCTGCTCACCGCCGCCGCGGCGTCGGTGGCGGTGGGCGTGGGCGTCTCGTTGGCGTTGCTGGATCCGGAGCTGCAGTCGACCCTGGAACCCGGCACGCCTACCCCGCCGGCGCGGCTGGAGCTGGTTCGGCGGATCCGCGGGGCAGGGCTGCCGTGCGGGGTGTTCATGGCGCCGTTGCTGCCCTACCTGACCGACACGCCCGAACAGATCGCTGCGCTGGTCGCCGAGTTGGCCGACGCAGGCGCCACCGGGGTCAGCGGCATCGGGTTGCATCTGCGACCAGGTGCTCGGGAGTGGTTCTTCGGCTGGCTCGCCCGGAACCGGCCCGACCTGGTCGAGCCCTACCAGCGGCTGTACGCGCGCGGTGCCAATCTGCCGGTGGAGTATCGGCGGGAGCTGTCGGCCCGAATCAAGGCCGCGTGCGCCGACGCCGGGCTGGGAACCGATGGCGGAAAGGCACTGTCCGGAAGGACCACTCCGGTGCGCGGAGTGCCCGGTGATCGGGATGCCTCGTTCCCGCGTGGCAGCCTGCCCGCGTCGCGATCTGGCGATCACCAGACGCAGGGTTCGGAGCCGTCGCTGTTCTGAGCGACCGGTACAGCGGACCGCGCCGGATCGGGCAGGCCGAGCAGAGCCCGGGCCTGGTCGAGCGGGAGATCAGCCCCGCTGCGACAACTGGTCCTCCAGCCAGTCGAACATCCGCAGGTGGGTCAGCGCCCGTCCCATCGGCTCGCAATGGAAATTCGCGCCCTCGGCGCGGGTGAACTCGACGATCTCCTTCCGTCCGGCGAGCAGGTCGTACAGCTGCCGGGATTGACCGGGCCAGAATTGCTCGTCCTGCGGGTCGGTGATCAGCAGCGGCGTCCGGATCTGCCCGGCGACGTCACGCAGCTGATACTTCCCGACCTCGGTGAACAGGTCGTAGGGGTCGTCGATCCCGT
>DASQFG010000491.1:0-2281 GCA_035633315.1 Nakamurella sp.
CCGCCGAATGCATTGGAGTCCGAGATCAGGATGTCGCCGTCGGGCGCAATGGTCATACCCCACGGCCAGCTGAAGGCCGGTCCGCCTGCGGGATTCCCGTTGCGGGAGACGAGCGTCCGCACGCCTGTGAGCGGATCGACCTTGATGACGTTGGTGCCGAAGGTGTTCGCCAGGTAGATGTCACCGTTCTTCGCGACCGCGAGGTCCATCGGTCCGTTGAACGACGGACCGCCGGCCGGCGAACCGTTGCGGGACACCGTGGTGCGCGCGCCGGTGACCGGGTCGACCCGGATCACTCCGCCGTTGCCCTGTGCGAAGGCCGTCATGTCGGCGATCAGGATGTTGCCGTCGGACTCCACCGCGATGCCGCTCGGCGAGGACAGGCTCGGCCCGCCCGCGGGAGTGACGTTGTCGGAGACCAGGGTGCGCACGCCGGTCGTTCGATCCACCTTGATCACCGCGGGTGACGCGTTGCCGACGATGGCCTGCTCGGCGACCAGCAGGTCACCATTTGCATCCAGGGTCATCCCCCAGGGGGTCTCGAAGTTGGGGCCGCCGACCGGGTTGTTGTTCTCCGACAGGCTGGTCCGGGTTCCGTTGCCCGGTGCCACGTGGATCAGCCCGCCGTTGTTGGCGCCGAAGGCGGAGTTGTCGGTGACGTACACGTCGTTGCTGAAGGTGACCGGGGTCGCCCGCGCAACCGGGTCGATCGCGGCCCCGGCCGAGGTCGCCGAAGCGGCCTGGCCGGCGAGGAACAACGTCACCGCCCCGACGGCCAGCATCGATCTGGTGATCCGCGCTCTGGTTCGTGTGCCGTTCATTGGCTGCCCCTTGGGTGACCCCCGGGCTTCGGTAGCTCGGGTCGCACACCTGTCTACGTAGCCTGGCTCCGAACGGTTCTCGGGTATCCACCCGGTCATCCAGGTCGGCTGTCCAGGCCGGCTCTCCACGCCGGCCATCTACTGGACCGCCGTCCACCCCGGGGAAGCCTGGCTCGCCCGGGCTCTACGCTGACCCGCATGCTCGCCGTCTATGCCACCGCGCCCAATCCCGACTCCCCACTGGACAGCGTGGCGGTCGGTGATCGGCCGGAACCGGAGATTCCCGACGGTTGGTCCCGGGTGCGGGTACGCGCCGGTTCGCTGAACCGGCACGATCTGTGGACCCTGCGCGGCGTGGGCATCAAGCCGGATCAGTTCCCGATGATCCTTGGCTGTGACGGGTCAGGCGTCACCGACGACGGCCGGGACGTGGTGATCTACCCGATCATCGGCGACCCGGGGTTCAGCGGTGACGAGACGACCGACCCGTCGCGCACCCTGCTGACCGAGAAGCACCAGGGCACATTCGCCGAGTTCGTCGCCGTGCCGACCCGGAACATGGTGCCGCTGCCAAGTTCGATGTCACACGCCGCGGCGGCGACCCTGGGCACCACCTACCTCACCGCCTACCGGATGCTGGCCACCCGAAGCGGCTTGCCGGCCGGGTCCACCATCCTGGTGCAGGGCGCCTCCGGCGGGGTGTCCACGGCGCTCATCCAGCTCGGCCGGGCCGCCGGAATGCGGGTCTGGGTCACCTCCCGCAGCGAAGCGGGCCGGGCCCGGGCGGTCGAGCTGGGGGCGCACCGGGTCTTCGAGGAGGGCGCCCGGCTGCCCGAGCGGGTTGACGGCGCCTTCGAATCGGTGGGCAAGGCGACCTGGTCGCATTCCATGCGGGCGGTCCGGCCCGGCGGCGTCATCGTCTGTTGCGGGGCCACCAGCGGGGCCGATCCGTCAGCGGACCTGCAGCGGCTGTTCTTCCTGCAGATCTCGGTGATCGGCTCGACGATGGGCACCCTCGAGGAGTTCCGCCGGCTGATCGCGTTCTGTGAGACCGCTGGGATCGAGCCGGTCGTCGACCGGACGTTCCCGCTCGCGCAGGGCCGGGAGGCGCTGGAGCTGCTGGAGAACGGGACACCGGGCAAGCTGGTGCTGACCGCCTGAGAAGCTGCTGCGTCACGGGCCGGTCGCCGATCGGTCACCGTTCGGGCTTCGAGCCGCTGTTCCTGCTGCGTCGAGCGACCCGGCAGGACGAGGCTGAGCTGATGGCACGCGCGGAGCTGCTACTCGGGATCGGCGCGCGGGTATGACCAGCGCGCGGTGGCCCCGCCGGGCGATCCCGCTGACGGGGGTACTCGGCTCGACCGCGCTGTCGATCACCGCCAACAGCATCGTGGCCGTCGCGGTCCCGTGGCTGGTCCTGGAACGCACCGGGAGCGCAGCGCTGGCCGGGTTGGCCGGCG
>DASQFG010000492.1:0-2750 GCA_035633315.1 Nakamurella sp.
CGCATCGGCAGGACCAGGGTGAACCTGGCGCCGTGCCCTGGCCCTTCTGATGATGCTGTGACGTCCCCACCGTGGCCGCGGGCGATCCCGCGCGCAATGGTCAGGCCGATACCCGATCCGGCGGACCGGCGGGGCTGCCCGTGAGCGCGGTAGAACCGTTCGAAGACACGTTCGACGTCCTGTGCGGACAGGCCCACCCCGGTGTCGGTCACCACGACCTCACTACCGCCTTCGGCCGGGCGTGCGGTGATCGTGACGGTGCCGCCCGCGGGGGTGGCGAGCAGCGCGTTGCCGAGCAGGTTGGTCAGCACCTGGGTGATCCGGTCGGGATCGACGTGGACGGGCAGGGCGGTGTCGGCGTTGACGTGCAGCGTGACGTGCGCGTCGTGGAATTGCGGTGCGAGCCGGGCGGCCGCGCGGCTCGCGAGGTCGGCCAGGTCGGCATCGATCGGATGAAGGTCCAGTCCCTGTTCCTGGGTCCGCGACAGGCTGGACAGGTCGTCGGCGAGCCGCTGCAACCGGCGCAGTTCCTCGCTGAGCGAGGCGAAGATGTCTGGGTTCGGGGCGAAGACGCCGTCGATCATCCCCTCGACGTACCCGTCGAGGGCGGTCAGCGGGGTTCGCAGTTCGTGGGCGACCTCCCCGAGCAGGCGGGTCCGGCGGGTTTCGGTGTCGGCCAGGGCGTGGGCCAGGGTGTTGACGTCGGTGGCCAACGCTGCCAGCTCCGGCTCCGACGGGAGGGGGACGCTGACCTCGTACCTGCCGGCCGCGATCTGTCTGGTCGCGGTCCGCACCGCGTCGAGCGGGCGCAGCAGCCGCCGGGTGACGAACCAGGCGACGACGACGGCCGCGGCGACGCTGGCCAGCACGCCGACGACGAGGGCGGTGTTCAGCGCGGACTGGAAGGCGTCGTGCACGCCGGCCTGGGTCGCGGCGCCCATGCCCATGCCCCTGCCGTTGACGGCGCCGTTCATCATCCCGACCTGTTGATCGAACAGGCGGGGGGCGAGCAGGCGCACGGTCAGGTAGGCCACGACGGCGCCGATGACGGCAACGGCGGCGTAGGACAGGAACAGCCGCAGCGGCAGGCGCATCCTCATCCCGGGCTGCCCACGAACTTGTACCCCGCGCCGCGCACGGTGGCGATCAGATGCGGATCACCCGCGGGGTCACCCAGTCGCGCCCGCAGGCTGCGGATGTGGACATCGACCACCCGCTCGTCGCCGTAGAAGTCGTAACCCCACACCCGCTCGAGCAGCTGCGCCCTGGAGAACACCCGCCCCGGCGTTCCGGCGAGCGCGGCCAGCAGGTCGAACTCCAGGCTGGACAGTGTCACCGGTGCTCCGTGCGCCGCTACCTCCCGGCCCGCGATGTCGATGGTCAAGCCGTCAAACCGCAGGGTGGTTTCCTCGCCGGTGCGAACGCCTCGGTCACGGCGCAGCACCGCCTTCACTCGGGCGGTGACCTCACGCGGACTGAATGGCTTGGTGACGTAGTCGTCCGCGCCGACGCCAAGCCCGACGAGCTTGTCGACCTCCTCCGCGCGTGCCGTGACCAGGATGACGTAGGCGTCGCTGAAGGTGCGCAGTCGCCGGAGTACCTCGAGCCCGTCGATTCCCGGCATCATGACGTCCAGGAGCACCAGATCGGGCGACATGGCGCGGATCGCGGCCAGCGCCGCCTCGCCGTCCGCGGCCTCCGCCACCTCGAAACCATCCGCCTGCAGGTACCCGCGCAGCACGGTGCGGATATGCGGTTCGTCGTCGACCACCAACACGCTTCGCATGGCTCACTCCTTGGACCAGGCCCGCGAGGGCCGGAGCCTCTTACCCTGCAGCACCGAGGTCACCGACGAACCGGAGCCGCCGCCGCCAGACACACAGCCGATGTAGGTAGGCGGAGCAGCTCAGCAGATCGTCGCAGGTGAACGGGGCGGACGAGGACTGGTCTACGCCACATCCCCCGACCGCCCGGTTCGAGCCGGTGCCCGGCACCGTCTCCTCGCACCGCGCTCCCGCCTGCGCTCGGGCGGCACCGCAACGGGACTACCTCCCCGTCATTCGACCCATCCCGGCACCCATCAGCCCCATACCGGAACCCGAACCGGACGAATGGGTTGCGTTCACCATCGCGTCGAGATGGCTCTTCGACAGCGCGACGGCCGCCGCCTTCTCCTCCGCGGTCAACGAGGTGTTGGCGTCGAGATTGCTGGTCATCGCCGCGACCATGGCGTCCTCGAGCCCCGACACCGACTTATCCTGCGCCGCGGCCACATCGGCGAGTGACTGGCCGCTGTGCAGTTGAGCCCGCAGGTCGGTCAGGCTCAGGCCCAGGTAGTCCGCCGCCGCGGCCATGGCCGAGTTCTCACCGAACGCCATCCCCGTCAGATCCCCCATGTCTCCCGTTCCCGCCATACCGCCCATGTGACCGTAGGGCGGGTCGACGGACGACGTGGTCGACGGCGACGGCCACGGCGACGGCGACGTGTCGGTGGCGGCCAGAGCGATGCCCGCGCCGCCCACCAGCGCTCCTGCCAGCGCGAGTCCCGTGAGCCCCCATGTCACGCTCTTCCGATTCAGTTTCATCTCTCTCGGCTTCCTTTCACGTTCCGACACCCATCGGTGCCTACCTCCGAGCATGCGGACAGGGCATGAAGCGATGGCCACCGCGTCCGTGAAGATCCGATGAAAGGGCGGCGGCCCGGTCCGGTGGGAGGCACACCAGGTCACCCGTCGGCCCTCCTATGCTTT
>DASQFG010000493.1:0-2269 GCA_035633315.1 Nakamurella sp.
CGCGCTGATGCCGCTGCTGAGTGTGCCGACGCCGGTGGCCAGCGTTTGTGATCCGTCGGCGAGCTGGGTGAGCTGGGTCGAGGCGCCCGAGGGATCCCCGCCGGCCGAATCGATGGTGTTGCCGATCGAGGTGACGGTGCCCGCGGCCTGGTTCGCCTGCCCGGCGGCCTGGGCCATGGCCGCACCGGTCGTGTTCATGTCGGACAACGCGTCGACGAGCGGTTGGTTGTTGGGGTCTGCTGCGGCAACAGCGCGATTGAGCTCGCCATTCAATTCGGAAACAAGGCCTGTCATTGTGCTGGCGGCTTCGCTCATCTGGCTGGCTGCGGGACTGACCTGGGGCAGCACCGGGACCACCGTGTTTAGGAAGGGCACGAGGTTCGATGCCACATCCTGGCTGTCGGACGCCACCTGTTCGGCGGCGGACGACACGGTCCCTGACGCGCTGTCCAGCGCGTTCAGACCGGTGGCCAGTTCGGCCGACGAGGCCTTGGTGCTGGTGGCGTCGGTGACCAGCTGGGCCGAGGCAGCCTTGTCCTCGCCCAGACCGGCGACCAGCTGGGCGGACCCGTCGGCGGCGGTGGTCAGCGCGGTGGACAGGTCCGTCGCGCCCTTCAACGACGCGGCGGTTCCGGCGGCCAGCAGGTTGGCGTCGTCCGCGGCGGTGGTGACGTCGGCACGGATGGTTTCCAGGTTGGTGAAGACGGTGTCGAAGTACGCCCCGATCGCCGCATGGTTGATCGCCGATTCGAGCTGTTTCTGCACCGATGTGGTGAGCAGCCCGGTGGCGTACCCGTTGGCGTCGTCGCGCTGCAGGTAGACGATCGCGCGCTGCGGATCGTCGCCGGATCCGCTGGCCAGGTTCGCGGAGAACTCGGGTGGGATGACGACGGTCAGTTTGTAGGTGCCGTCGGCCAACCCGGCCTTGGCCTGGTCGGCGTCGACGAACTGCCAATCGAAGATCGGGTCGGCCTCCAGCTCGCTGACCAGCCGGTTGCCCGCGTCGATGGTCTTGCCGTCCTCGGTGGTGACCGGCTGGTCGAGGTTGACCACGGCCACCGGAACCTGGTCGAGCTTGCCGTACGGGTCCCAGTTCGACCAGAGGTACAGCGCGCCGGACAGCAACGGGACCAGGACCAGGAACAGCAGCGCCAGGATCGGAAGGGGGCCCCTGAACCGCCGGAGTTCATAGCCGGCCAGGCGGAACGTGTTGATCATCGGGCGTCCTCGGGGGCAGCTGGGTCGGCGGATGGCGGGGCGTCCGGATCGTGACCGCCGGATTGCCGGGCGTCAGCGTCGGCGGGCTGGGGGGCGTGCCGGTCAGGGTGCCATGGCTCGAGTGGCTCGGACGGCCCCGACCCATCCGAATCGGCCGGAGGCGGCTGGCTGGGCGAACCGGGACCGGCGGACGGCGCTGCGAACGGGCCGCCCGGTTCCGCGGCGGCCGGATCGGGACTTGGCTCGGAATAGGGAGCGGGAGCGGGACCTTCGGCCTCCGGCACCACCGGGATCACCGTGGTGGGTGGGTCCGGCACCAGGGGAATGCCGGTGGTGCGGGCATCCGAGATGCCGGGCGGCAGCTCCGCGATCGGCGTCCCGCCGATCGGCGGCACCTGGGTGCGGTACGGGATGGGCCAATTCGGGACATCGGACTTCACCACGCGGGCCGGGAGCTCGACGATCACCGGCACGTCCGACACCGGCCCCCGATCGGCGGTGGTGACGATGATCGCGGGCCCCGTCTTGGTCATCTTCGTCAGCCGGTTCAGGGCCTGGACGATCCGGTACTGCGTGGCGGAGTCCACTCCGCGATCGATGTCGTCGACCACGATGACCGCGCTGATCCGCACGCAGGCCAGTGCCACGGCCAGCAGGGTGGCCCGCTCCCCGCCCACGTCGCCGATCAGCAGGGACGGTTCCACCGTCAGGTCGAGCGCGGTGCAGGCCTCGGCGAACCGCAGCCTGCCCTCGGCCATGGTCACGTTGTCCAGCAAGCAGCTCTCGTCCACCGAATCGTTGATCGTCAGCGCGGGTTCGGGCCCGATGGTGTTGCCGATCCGCGCCACCGACGTCAACGCCCTGACCTCACTGGCGCTGTCGGCGAGCTTGCGGCCGGCGATCGCCAGCACTCCCGCGGTGATGCCCATCCGGCCGGTCAACGCCAGCAACAGGCTGGACCTGCCGGTTCCCGACGGACCGACGATCGCTGCCAGCGAGGCCGGGCGGACCGTGAGGCTGATGTCGTGGAAAAGGGTCCCGCGCTTGGTCT
>DASQFG010000494.1:0-7056 GCA_035633315.1 Nakamurella sp.
GACATCCCCGACCCGGTCGATCTGGCGGTCGTAACGGTGCCGGCGTCGACGGTGGCCGAGGTGGTGGACGCCTGCCGGGCCAAGGGCGTACGCGGTCTGGTAGTGATGACGCCGGGTTTCGCCGATGCCGGTCTGGAAGGCGCGGTCGCGCAACGCCAGATGGTCGCGGTGGCCAGGGGCTCGGGTATGCGGGTGATCGGCCCGAACTGCCTGGGCCTGGTCAATACCGATCCGACGGTCCGGATGAACGCCACGCTGGCGCCGGTCGTGCCGCCGCCCGGTCGGGTCGGGTTCTTCTGCCAGTCGGGTGCGCTCGGCATCGCGATCCTGGCCGACGCGGCGACCCGGGGGCTGGGCCTGTCCACATTCGTCTCGGCGGGTAACCGCGCCGACGTGTCGGGTAACGACCTGGTGCAGTTCTGGCACGGTGACGATCGCACCGAGGTCGTCCTGCTGTACCTGGAGTCGTTCGGCAATCCCCGCAAGTTCGCCCGGTTGGCCCGGGTGCTGGCCAGGACGAAACCGGTGATCGCAGTGAAATCCGGCCGGCACGCAGCGGTGGTCGAAGGGCTCGCCGCGAACACCGAGACGGTCTCCGATACGGCGGTGGCGACCCTGTTCGCGCAGTCGGGAGTGATCAGGACGGAGACGCTGACGGCGGCGTTCGACGTCGCCCAGCTGCTGGCCACCCAGCCGGTGCCGCGTGGGGACCGGATCGCCATCGTCGGCAACTCCGGCGCGCTGGGGGTGCTCGCCATCGACGCTTGCGTGGACGCTGGCTTGCGCGTCGTCGACGGCGAGGCACTGGATCTCGGGGGCAACGTGACCCCGGAGGACCTGGCCGCCGCCGTCCGCACGGCGGTCGGCCGCCCCGACGTGGACGCGCTCGTGGTCGTCTATGTGCCGACGGTGGCCACGCCCGGTCTGGCGCACGCGGCGGCCCTGCGCGCGGCGGTCAGCGGAGCCACGGTGCCTGTCGTCACAACGTTTCTCGCGGTGGACGGACTGGTGGAGAAGCTGTCGGTGGTCGGACCGGACGGCAGGGCCGCCCGCGGCTCGGTGCCTTCCTACCGAACCCCGGAACGGGCGGTCGCCGCCCTGGCGCAGGCGGTCACCTACGGCACCTGGTTGGCCCGGCCCGCGGGTGCGACCCCCGAGCTGACCGGCATCAACACCGAGGCGGCGCGGGCACTGATCGGTCGGATGCGTGGACCGAACGATCGGGAGCGGGCGATGAGTGACGCCGAGCTGACCGGACTGTTGGATTGCTACGGCGTCGACTGGGTGCCGTACCGCCCGATCGGCAGCGGCGCGGAAGCGGTGGCGGCGGCCGACGAGATCGGGTACCCGGTCGGCGTCAAGTCGTTCGACGAGTCGCTGCGTCATCGCTTCGATCAGTCGGGAGTGCGCCTGGGCCTGATCAACGCCGAGCAGGTGCGCGCCGCGTACGACGACCTGTCGTCGATTGCCGGACCGTGGCTGCACGTCCAGGCGATGGCGCCCCGTGACCGGGCCGAAGTACCGACCGTCTTCGGGATCACCTCCGACACGTCCTTCGGTGCGCTCGTGTCGTTCGGCATCGGCGGGGTCGCCACCGAGCTGCTCAACGACCGCGCCTACCGCGCGGTGCCGCTGACCGATACCGACGCCTCCGACCTGATTTCGGCGCCGAGCGCGTCGCCGCTGCTGGACGGCTACCGGGGGACCCGCGTGGTCGCCCGCGAGCCGTTGATCGACCTGGCGCTGCGGCTCTCGGCGCTGGCCGACGACCTGCCCGAGGTCCGGGAGCTGCACCTGCGTCCGGTGCTCGCCGGGCCGGGCGGAGTGGCCGTGACCAGCGGCTCGGGGCGTATCGGCCCGCCGCCGGCCCGGCCGGATGCCCGCAGGCGGCTGACCTGAGCTGGGCGCCTCCGGCGTCTCGGGAAGCGGCTCGTGCGTGCCGATCGCTCGATGACGTTCCGGGGCGCCTCGGTCGTCAGTCGGCCGGGGGTGCTGCGCCCTGCTTCGGGTCGGCCCCGGATCCCGCTCCGGGATCAGGCCCTGATTGCGCATCCGGTTGAGGGTCTGATTCAGCCCCCGATTCAGCACCGCCACCGGCCCCCGGCGGGACGGTCGGAATGCGCCCCGTCAGGAACAGCGCGCCGATCGCGACCAGGCCGACCAGCGCGAAGGCCACCTGCAGGGCCTCCAGCCGGGCGTTGGCGTTGATCTCTGAAATGGCGTCGGCATCGCTCTGGCTGACCCCGGCCGACTCCAGTGCGGTGGTCAGTTGCGCATCCGAGATGAACGGCACGCCGCCGACGAGCTCGGTGGAGACCTGGGACTTGACCGCATCGCTGACCGCCGGGCTGTCCGCGATGCCGGTCAGCGCCACAGTGCTCAGCGTGGCGATCAGCACCGATCCGATCAGCGCGGTGCCCATCGACGCCCCGAGGTTGGTCGCGGTGTTCTGCAGGCCGCCGACCTCGGCGGTTTCCTTCTGCGAGACCGCGGACACGGTGACGGCGCCGAGTTGGGAGGCCAGCGCGCCCAGCCCCAAGCCCATCAGCACCATCGGGATGTTCAACACGGTGGCGTCCGCGTCCGGATCCATGCCGGCGACCAGGAAACCGATGCCGATGATGAGCAGCAACAAGCCGAGGCGGACCACCCGACGCGGGTTGGCCCTTGGCCACACCTTGGGAATGCCGATCGCGGTGATCAGTAGTGCGATGGACAGCGGCACCAGCCGGACACCGGTCTGCAGGGCGTTGAGGCCGAGCACCACCGAGAGGAACAGCGGCACCGCGAAGAACGCCCCGGCCTGGATCATGAACTGGGCGAAGAACATGCTCAGCCCGCCGGTGAGCTGCTTGTTGGCGAGCATGGTCGGGCGGACCAGCGGTTGCAGCGCATCCGGGTGCCCGGCGCTTGCGGCCTCGAGCCGGCTCTCCCAGCGCAGGAACCCGTAGACCACCAGCAGCCCGACGGCCATGAACCAGGTGGTGAACGAGACGTTGAGGAAGGACGGTGCGCCGGGCTTCGGGACCACCCAGCCCCATTCGCTGGACCGCAGCACGCCGAACACGAACATCCCGAGCCCGACGACGGAGAGCAACGACCCGATGAGGTCGATCCGGCCGGGCTCGGCCGGCACGTCGTTGACCTTGCGCAGCACGGCAAGGATGGCCAGCACGATCACCACCTCGCCGAAGAAGACGTAGCGCCAGGAGGCGTAGGTCGTCACGGCGCCGCCGATCAGCGGCCCGGCGGCCACCGCCACCGCACCGGCGGCCGCGACCATTCCGTAAGCGGCGGAACGCTTCTCGGGCGGGAAGTTCGATGCGACCAGGGCCACGATGGCCGGCATGATCAGCGCCGCGCCGATGCCCTCGAGCAGCGACCAGCCGATCAGCAGGACGGTGAGATTGGGCGCGATCCCGGTGGTGAACGAACCCGCGGCGTAGATGACCAGGCCGACACCCATCGCCCTGCGGCGGCCCATGATGGTGCCCAGCTTCCCGCCGGTGATCATCAGCGTGGCCATCACCAGGGTGTACAGCGTGATGGCGGTCTGGATACCGGTGATGGTGGTGCCGAGGTCGGCGGCGACCGTCGCCATCGACACGTTCATCACCGAGCTGTCCAGCGTCATCAGGAACTGACTGCTGGCCAGTACCGCCAAGACCAGGCCGGCGCCGGTCTTCTGGGTCGTCGTCGTCACCGCCTGATCCTGACAGAACAGCCGATACCGGCGGATCACCCCGACGGGACCACGCCGAGTCGGATTCCGCTGCGGCGGTGTCGTTCAGGGTGCCACCGACGACGAAGGACCGGGTCCGCCGTGGCAGACCCGGTCCCTCCGGCGCGCGGACACCAGGCCCCCTCCCGGGGCGGGTGTCCGCTTTCGATGCTGTTAGCTGGCGTATGCCCGCAGAGCCTCTGACCGCTCGCCCGCGCGCAACTTCGCCATCGAGTCCCGCTCGATCTGCCGGACCCGCTCGCGCGAGATGCCGAAGACCCGGCCGATCTCGTCGAGGGTCCTGGGACGACCGTCGTCCAGCCCGTAGCGCAACCGCACCACGGTCTGCTCGCGCTCGTCGAGCGTGCGCAGCACCTTGTTGATGTCGTCGTGCATGAATCCCGCGACCACCGCGGCCTCCGCCGAGGTCGATTCGCTGTCCTCGATGAAGTCGCCCAGCGGGGCTTCCTCGTCGCTGCCGACCGGCATGTCCAGGCTGACCGGATCACGGGCGTGGTCGAGCAGATCCGCGATCTTCCCCTCCGGGATGCCGGATTCGGCGGCAAGCTCGGCCATCGTGGCGTCCCGCCCGAGCTGCTGGTGCAGTTCGCGCTTGAGCCGCGACAGCTTGTTGACCTGCTCCACCAGGTGCACGGGCAGCCTGATGGTGCGACCCTGGTCGGCCATGCCACGGGAGATGGCCTGCCGGATCCACCAGGTCGCGTAGGTGGAGAACTTGAAACCCTTGGTGTAGTCGAACTTCTCGACCGCACGGATGAGGCCCAGGTTGCCTTCCTGGATCAGGTCCAGCAGCGGCATGCCGCGGCCCGTGTAGCGCTTTGCCAGCGAGACCACGAGCCGGAGGTTCGCCACCAGCAGGTGGTTGCGCGCCCGATTGCCGTCACGGACGATCATCTTCATGTCGATGCGCCGCTGCGGGGTCAGCCGCTTCGCCGACTCCAGCTTGTGCGCGGCGAAAACTCCGGCCTCGATGCGCTTGGCCAGGTCCACCTCCTGCTCGGCGGAGAGCAGCGCGGTCCGGCCGATGCCGTTGAGATAGACGCGCACCAGGTCCGCGGAGGGTCCCTGGGCGTCCAGGTCCTCGCTGTCGCGCGAGGTCGTCATGATGGAGGTGGTGCTCATGGTGGTGGTGTCAGCGGGGGAACCGGCCATGTGGTGCTCCCTTCGTCACGTCCTTCGGACCTTCACATCCGTGGACCATCGTTCGTCCTAACCCTGCACTGATTCGAACGTCTGTCGGCCCGGATTTAGTTCCCCGGAATGGAGGGAATCAACCCCCGAGTGAGTGCCGGCTCACGTGCCGCGTTCGCTGGGTCAACTACTGGTAGGGATACCTCACAACGCCTGCCTGTGACCCGGGGTGTGCCCACCATGAGAACCGCATGAGAATGCGATCCCGATCGTGCCGATCAGGTATCCACAGCCGCACCGCCGCATCCGTGCGTCGGAGTCGATCAAAGGTCGACGATGAGTGTGAACGGACCGTCGTTCACGCTCTGGACCTGCATCCTCGCTCCGAACACACCGGTGGCGACCTCGGCGCCACGCCGGCGGAGTTCGGTGACCATCTCGGCGATCAGCGGCTCGGCGACCTGACCGGGCGCGGCCAGGGTCCAGGACGGCCGACGGCCTTTCACGGTGCTGCCGTACAGCGTGAACTGGCTGACCACCAGCAGCGGGGCGCCCGAGGAGGCGCAGGACTGCTCGTCGCGCAGGATCCTCAGTTCGTGCAGCTTCCCGGCCATCGCCCTCGCGGTGACGGGAGTGTCGGTATGGGTGACGCCGACCAGCACCAGCAGTCCGGGACGATCGAGCTCGCCGACCACAGCCTCGTCCACGCTGACGCTCGCGGTGATCACTCTGGTCGCCAGGGCTCGCATCCGCAGATCGTGGCAGATCGCCGCAGATCGGCAGGTCGGCAGGTCGGCAGGTGCAGCCCCCGGCCTTGCCGGGTACGGCACGATGGCGCTATGGGCGAAATGGCAGAACAGAACCCGGTACGCGACCTGCATTCTCACCGCCGAGCGCGCCGCAGGGGGACGTCCGTGGTCGCCGGGCACCCGGGCAGGGCGGGCCGCAACGATCCGGCGGGCTCGTCGATCGGTTCGTCCGGCTCGAAGTGGTCGATCGGCTCGTCGGGGTCGATCCTGTCGATCGGTTCGTCGGGGTCGATCCTGTCGATCGGTTCGTCGGGCTCGATCCTGTCGATCGGGTCTGCCTCGTCGATCGCGTCGTTCGGGTCGGTGTTGTCGGCGGGGTCGGTGCTCTCCCTGCTCTCCGCCGGTTCGGTGCTCTCCGTGCTGAGCTTTCGCAGGGTGCTCTCGCTCGGCGCGCTGGCCGGGGCGGTGGCCGTGGGGATCTCCTGGAACAGCCGGCGCTCCGTGCAGGACTGAGCCGCCCTCGGGCCGTCCCAGACAGTGTCAGGACGGCACCGGGCTCAGGACGGCACCGGGTGCAGCAGCCCCCGGATGACGCCGACCCGGATGGACGGCAGCACCGCCGCCGTCAGCGCGTCGGCGTCCAAACCGTGCGCGGCGGCGAGTAGGTCGATCTGCAACTGCAGCGGCGCCTCACCGGTGCAGCCGGCGAGCAGCGCCTGACCCCACTCGTCCAGCTGCAGGGTCGCGCCCGGACCACCCGCGCGACGCAGCAGCCGCAACACGGTGGTCCAGCCCTGGTGGCCGGCCAGCGCCCGCATCTCCAGGACGGCGGCGGGCGAGAGCGACAGCCGGGTGGCCAGCAGTTCGGCGTCTCCCGTGCGCACCACCCAGTCGCGCCGGGCCAGGAAGGCGGCGGCCTCCGCTCCGGTGACGTCCTCGTCAGCTCCGGTGATCTCGTCCAGAGTGACCTGCGGGTCGGCCGAGTCGACCCGGCGCAAGGTGATGACCCCCATGCCGATGCCGCTGATCCGCTCCCGGTCGAAGTAGTCCAGCCAGCGACTGGTCAGCTCGGCCACCGCCGACGAGTCGCCGGCATGGTCGGCCTCGCCGCTGTCCTTCAGCCAGAGCCCGACATACTCTGCGGGGTCGGCGATTTCGCGTTGCACGACCCACGCGTCGCACCCGGTGCCGGCCACCCAGTCGCCGACCCGGGCCCGCCAGTCGGAGTCCTCCCGGACGATCCAGTTGGCCAGCAACTGCGCGGTGCCGCCGGGATTGAGATGCTCGCGGACTCCGCCGACCAGTGCCTGGCACAGTCCGTCACCGGCGATCCCGGAATCGCGGTAGGCGAACCGCTGCTCGCCCTCCCCGACGATGAACGGCGGGTTGGACACGATGAGGTCGAAGCGCTCGTTCGGGACCGGGTCGTACAGC
>DASQFG010000495.1:0-1688 GCA_035633315.1 Nakamurella sp.
CGATGGTGCGCTCGACGCTCGGGCAGGACCCCGAGGTGATCACCGGAGACGAGGAGGCGGAGCTGTCCTTCGCCGGTGCGGTCGGTGAACTGGATCCGGCGACCGGACCGTTCATGGTGGTGGACATCGGTGGCGGCTCGACCGAGATCGTCACCGGGAACCGACGGCACGGCGTCAACCAGATCAGCGGGGCGGTCAGCCTGGACATCGGCTGCGTGCGGATCACCGAGCGCATTCTGCGGTCCGATCCGCCGCCCGCCGCCGAGCGTGACGCCGCCCGCGCTTGGGCGCGCACGCTGCTGACCTCCGGTCTGGACCGGCTTCCGGTGTCGTCGGTGCGACGGCTGGTCCCCGTCTCGGGCACCGCGACCACCGTGGCGGCGGCCGCCTTGAAGCTGAACTCCTACGACGCGTCCCGCATCCACCTGTCCCGGATCCCGACCGACGACGTGCACCGGGTGTCGGCGTTCTTCCTCGGCGCGCACCGCGCGCACCGGGCGGCCCTGCGGTACATGCACCCGGGCCGGGTGGACGTGATCGGCGGAGGCGCGCTGATCCTGTCGGAACTCCTCACCCTGGTGCGGCAGCGGGTCCCCGCCATCCGTGAGGTCACCGTTTCCGAACACGACATCCTGGATGGATTGGCGCTTTCGCTCGGTTGACCCAGCCCTGCTGGTGGCTGGTCGGCGTCAACCGAAAAGTGTTGGCGGGCAAGGTCACCGGCGGTGCAGGATCGACTGATGATCCGACCGACGACATCGATCCCGACGGCCGTCATCCCCGTCGGGTCATCCGGTGACGGCCCGCACGGGCTGTGCGCAGGACCGGACGGCGCCCTTTGGCTGACGCTGGTGTTCGCTTCCGGCCGGGTCGGCCGGATCGATCCGGTGGGACGGATCGACGTCATCGACCTGGCCGATCGCTCGTCACGACCGCACGCTGTGGTCGTCGACCCGGACGGCGGCTGCTGGGTGACCTTGTGGGGCAGTCATCAGGTGGCGCACGTCGCGACGGACCGGACGATCGAGCTGGTCGACCTGCCGCCGGACAGCGAACCGCACGGTCTGGCTTTCGGACCGGACGACGGGCTGTGGGTTGCCCTGGAATCGGGCGCGCTCGCGCGGGTGGACGCCGGTCGGCACGGTAGGTCGGCACGGCAGTAGCAGCGTGCCCCCGGTGGGACTCGAACCCACACTGGGACCCTTTTAAGGGGCCTGCCTCTGCCGATTGGGCTACGGGGGCGGACGCGGGTCAAGCGTAGGAGATGCCCACGACCGCAGGCTCCTCGCCTGGTCGGAGCGATCCGGCCGCGCGGGTACCGTGCCGCCAGGACAGTTCAGCTGTAGTGGTACCGGGCCTGCAGGATCACGATGTCCGCGCCGCTGACCAGGTACACAAGGCGATGCTCCTGGTCGATCCGGCGGGACATCGTGCCCGGCGGAAAGCTGTGCCGGAGCAACTCAGGCTTGCCGATGCCCCCATCGTCCGCGCGGGCGATGTCGTCTATCAGCCGGTTGATCCGTTTCAGGATCTTCCGATCCGTTGGAGGCCAGCAAGCCTGCCAGTAGGTGTAGTCCTCCCACGACTCATCGGTGAAGACGACTCTCATCGGATGAGGTCGTGGGCTTCCACCTCGCCGAGGCGCGCATGCTCGACGCTGTCCATCAGTCGGCGGGCATTCGCGGGCG
>DASQFG010000496.1:0-2759 GCA_035633315.1 Nakamurella sp.
GACGCCTACGTGTCGCCCACCTGGTACGCCAGCAAGGCCGAGCACGGTCGGGTCGTGCCGACCTGGAACTACGT
Organism: Nakamurella sp.; assembly: GCA_035633315.1. GTDB lineage: Bacteria > Actinomycetota > Actinomycetes > Mycobacteriales > Nakamurellaceae > Nakamurella. The sequence continues at coordinate 75 of DASQFG010000496.1, forward strand.
CACCGCACATGTCTACGGGCCGTTGGTGATCCATGACGACCCGGTGTGGGTGGATGCGCTCGTCCGCCGGCTGACCGACCGCCATGAGCGCGGCGCTTCGTCAACCGGGCGTCCCTGGACCGTCGAGCGTCCCTGGACCGTCGACGATGCGCCGGCGCGCTACGTCGAGGGTCAGCTGCGCGCCATCGTCGGAGTCGAGGTCGTCATCAGCCGGATCGAGGCGAAGCTGAAACTCAGCCAGAACCGGCCGGCCGCCGACATCGACGGCGTGATTGCCGGGCTGCAGCACCGTGGGCAGAGTCAGGTCGCGACGGCTGTTGCCGTCGCCGAGGCCCGCCCCAGGGGAAGCCGACAAGGGTAGCTGTCCGGGACATCACCACCGGTCGATCAGCTGGTGAGCGCGCCGAGCCACAGGTCGGCGTACCCGCGGGCGTCCACCGTCAGCGCCACGTCCACCTCGGTCGGCACGCTGCCGTGCGTGTGGTGATCCGCCTGGTGATCAATGCCGCGCGGCCCACGGCGACGGTCGACGATGGTCTGCGCGCGGGCGAACCCGTGGCCGAGTTCGACCCGCACACCGCATCTTTCGGTGCCAAGACCGTCGGGGTCCACGATCGCGCACAGGGTGCCGGCGTCCCCGATGCTCGCCGATTCCGCGCCTCGCGCCCGGGCCAGGATCAACGCACCGGCCAGTTGCGCGGCCGGATCCAGCCGACCTCGCAGCGTTGCCGCGTCGTCCTCGGTGACCCGCACCTGCTCGAACACGTCAAGGCCGTACATCGTCACCGGAATGTCCAGGTCCCTGGCCGCCGCCAGCATGATCGCGGCCGCCTCCGGGTCGTGGAACACGTTGAACTCGGCAACAGCGGTCACGTTCCCCACCGAGGCCGAGCCGCCCATGAACACGATCCGCTCGATCCCCGCGGCCACCTCCGGATGCGCCCGCAGCAGCAGCGCGATGTTGGTCAACGGGCCGGTCGGCACCAGGGTGACGGGCTCGCCGTTGCCGACCGCCGCGAGTAGTTCGTGCCGCAGCAGGTCGAGGGCGGGCAGCGGCGACGTGCGCCGGTCGGACGGCCGGGAGAACCCGCCCAGCCCGTCGAGTCCGTGGAAATGCCCGGTGTCCGGAATGGGGGCCAGCAGCGCTGCGCTCGCGCCGCGCCCGACCGGGATGTCGCCGGCCCCCGCCGCGTCCAGCACGTAACAGGTGTTGGCCACCACATGGTCGACCGATGAGTTGCCGGCCACACAGGTCACCGCTCGCAGATCGATTCCCGGGTGCCGGACCGCGAACATCAGCGCGAAGGCATCGTCGATGCCGGTGTCGACGTCCATCACCACCGGGACGCCGGTCACAGCGTGGCTCCGTGCAATGCCTCCCGCATCCGGCGGTGCCGCCGGTAGCGGATGACCGCGAGCGTCAGCACTACCACCGCACACGCCACCGGGATGGACCACCAGATCAGCGACAGCTGAAAGGTGATCGCGATGGCGGTGCCGAAGAACGCCAGCATCGTGCCGATCAGCATGATGCCGCTGGAGGCGGGAACGGTGGACACGGTCCCAGACTGCCACGGCCGGCCGGTCTCGTTCGCGTCAGCGGGACTCGCGAGCCTGCCGACCAGGTAAGCTACTCATCAGTAACTTATCGGGGCTCGCCGCCCGGCCCGGCCGGGCATGATGGTTCAGGCCGGCTGACGCGGGACGAATCTTGGGAGGTCGATCGCGGGATGGACATTGCCGTTTTGATCAAGCAGGTGCCCGACACCTACTCGGAGCGCAAGCTGCGGGAGTGGGACTGGACGTTGGATCGCGACGCGGCCGACGCCGTCATCGACGAGATCGACTCGCGAGGCGTGGAGACCGCTCTGCAGTTGACCGAGGCGCACGGCGGTGAGGTCACGGTGCTGACCATGGGCCCGGGCCGGGCCGCCGAATCACTGCGCAAGGCCCTCGCGATGGGCGCGCACAAGGCCGTGCACGTCCTCGACGACGGCCTGGCCGGCTCCGATGCCCTGCAGACGTCAGCGGCGCTGGCCGCCGCGATCCGGACGCTGTCGGTCGACCTGGTGATCACCGGCAACGAATCCACCGACGGCCGCACCGGCTCGGTGCCCGCCATGCTGGCCGAGCGGCTGGGCCTGCCGCAGGTCACCTCGGTCCGGACGCTGGAGATCGACGGGACGGCGCTGCGCGCCGAACGGGTGCATGACGGCGGCTACAGCGAGGTCACCGCATCGCTGCCGGCGTTGATCTCGGTGACCGAGAAGATCAACGAGCCGCGGTACCCGAACTTCAAGGGCATCATGGCCGCCAAGAAGAAGCCCGTCAGCACCCTGGGCATCGACGACCTCGGACTGGATCCGAGCACCACCGGCCTGGCGAACGCGGCCAGCCAGGTGGTCGACGGAACACCACGTCCACCGCGCGCCGCAGGCGAGAAGACCGCCGACGACGGCGCCGGGGGCACCAAGATCGCCGAATTCCTCGCCGCCGCGCGGCTCATCTGACCAGGACACTGCGACGGATTTTGAAACGGATAGGAGACATCACCATGGCTGAAGTCCTCGTTCTGGTCGATCATCACGACGGCGCCGTTCGCAAGGTCACCGCGGAACTGCTGACCGCCGCCGCCCGGCTGGGCGCCCCGTCGGCCGTCGTGGTCGGCAAGCCTGGCACCGCGGA
>DASQFG010000497.1:0-3623 GCA_035633315.1 Nakamurella sp.
GCGACGTACAGAGCGGTGCCGGCGATCAGGATCAGCCCGACGCCGAGCAGGATCCACTCGGTGACCATGCTCGAAACTCCAGGAAGTCAGGGGCGGACCTGGTGCCCACCAGGTCGGGCACGCACGTGCTCACGGCCCGACGATCGGGCTGCCCCCGACGGTAGCGGATGGGGTCAGATACCCGCGCCGAAACAGGTGAACGGCGCCGGGTCCTCGTCCTGCTCGGCCACCGATTTGATCGCATCCGCCAACGCGATCGCCGGCGGAACCCCGGTGCTGAGCCGGTCGTGGTAGGCCGTCATGGCCAGCGCCGCGACGGCATCGGAGATCCGGCTGGTGCCGGCGATCACGGTCGACACTCCGCTGCGCAACAGCGCGGCGACCAACCCCAGCGGCTCCCCGCCCGGCCGATCGTCGGTCTTCCCGACGTCGCAGCTGGACAGCACCACCTGGGCCGGCAGCACCGGGTTGGGCGCGACGTCGTAGCCGTAGAGCAGCCCGTCGGCCAGCATCACGCCGGAGAACAACGGGTTCTCCGTCTCGTGGTGGCCGTGCGCGGCGATATGCAGCAGACCGCCCTGCGGCATGGAGTCCAGCACGGCCCTCCCGGTGGCCTGCGCACCGGTCAGCAGCACCGCGCTCGGGTACGCGGCGGCGACGTTCGAGGCCTCGGTCACGGCCGACGGCACCTCGGGCCCGGCGACCGCCAGCACCCCGTGTCGGTGGTCCTGTCCGCGCTGTCCAAGGCTGGACATCGCCGCCGTCACGGAGGCGGTGACCGATATCGCCCGGCCGGACAGCCCCGGCAAGAGCGCCCACGGCACGATGGCGGCCGCCCCGGCCGCGGCGATCACCACCGGGCCGTCGTCGACGTACGGCTGCACCGGGTCGACGATGAGTCGTGCCGCCGCGCCGAGCCCGGCGTTCAGCGAGTGTTCGGCGACCTTGCGCAACGGACGCCGGATCCGGTGGTCGGCCAGCACGTTGAGGTCCTCGATGACCCGGTGCAGCATGCCGTCGAGGCCTGGGTCCGGCGCGAGTTGCATGTACCGCGCGGTCGTCGCGGTGATGACCAGGGCGTGGAAGCGGCCTTTGCCGCGGAACGGGGCGACGACGCTCACCCTGGGCGAGGTCTGCGCCAGCCGCCGCTGCACCTCGGCGAGCGAGAACGGCCTGCTCACCGCACCAGTACCGCCGGCCGCCCACGACCGGGACCGGACCCGGTGACGCAACTCCTTGACGGTGCTCTCCAGCGCGGGATCGACGTTCCCGCTCCGGGTGGCGCGCAGCGACAGGTACATCGCGGTGCGCAGCGCGCTCAGCTCACGGGCCAGCTCGCGGTCGGCGGACGGCCGGACCGCCGCCAGTCGGGTGCTGGCGCCCCGGGAGCGTTCCAGCCACTGCAGGATCGCCGCCGGTGACCGCGTGTCCAGCGCCGTGGACAGGCCCAATTGGGTCAGCTCGCGGCCGTGCACCGCGGATGCGGCCTGCAGGTCCTGTGACCCGAAGCGGGCCTGGAAGGCCGCGAGATCGTCCAGGCCGCGGCGGATGTGGGTCAGCCCCGACGTTCGTCGGCCCTCCGCCAGGTCAAGCCGGGCGGCCACCAGCCGGCTGTGCATCTCGGTGGCCAGGGTGGGTGCCCGCCGATGTCCGCGCGCCCTCGGGTTGGTGACGACCCCGGCCGCCGTTGCCGCGGCGTGCGCCCCGGCCAGGTCCTTCGATTCCAGCAGCGCGTCTGCCTGCATCAGCCGCACGGCGCGCGCTTCGTCCGGCAGCCCGGCCCGCGCCAGGTCCTCCGCGACCTGGGCTGCCCGGGCGGCATCGGTGATCGCGCGGCGGGCACCGGACCGGCGGGCCGTCACCCGCTCCTGAGCGTCGGCGCGCACCTCCATCACCCGCGCGGCCAGTACCCCCCTGGTGTGCCCGGAGGCAAGGTAGCTGCGCGCCGATCGGCGGGCCGCCAGCCGTGACGTGCGCGGGAACCCGGCGATCAGGTCGATCTCGGCCTGCACCAGCAGCGCCTCGGCCAGGTCGACCCGCGACCGTTCGGCCGCGAAGGCCCGCTGTGCCTTGTCCGCGAACTCCCTGCCTTCGGCGGACAGTCCGGCAGCGAGCAGCACCCTGGCCCGGTCCAGTGCCCGGAAACCCACCCGCACCTGGGGCGCGACCTCCTCGGCCTTGGTCATCTCGGCGAGCGCGCCGGGCAGGTCGCCGCCGTAGAACTTGGCGAGCCCGATGTTGTGGGTGGCGATGGTGACGGAGGCGTCCAGGCCGAGCGCCTGGCCGAGCAGCCGGGCCTGTTCGCAGTCGATCTGGGCCAGCTCCGGGCGGCCCTCGGTCAGATGCAGCAGTCCCCGCCAATGCAGCATCCGCAGCAAGGTTCCGCCGGGCTTGCGTCCCTCGCTGTAGGTCGCGATGGCCGCGTCCAACTCGCGTTGCGCCTCCTGCATCCGGCCCGTGCGTCCCAGCAGCACTCCCCGCGAGGCCTGCACCAGCGGTTGCACGGCCGGGCCGCCGCCCTGCTCGGCCTGCTCCAGCGCAGCGGTCGCTTCGGCGATCTGCCCGAGTTCGACCAGCGCGTCGGCCATCACCAGCAGGATCCTGGCGCGCAGTGTGTCCGAACCGTTGTCGGCTGCGGGGCCGGCGGAGTCGAGTCCGTCCGGTTTGGGTCCGCCGCGGTCGGCGCGGCCGGCGCGGTCGTAGGCGTGCAGCGCCCGTTCGGCCAGCCGCAACCCGGTCGCCGGGCGCCCCACGTCGACCATCCCCCGCGCGCCGGCCCAGAGATCGACTGCCGACGGCTTGCCGCGGGACGAGGACGGATGGGCCGTTCGTGCCAGAACGCCCGTTGTCACTAGGACAGCATGCCCTTGATGATCCCGAACGTCACGCGCGGACGCCCGGTTCAGGGGCGCCGACCCGGATGGCCGAATCGCCGCAGGTGCCGACCAGCCGATCACCGAACGCCCCTCTGTCAGCCCAACGGCTGCTCGCCGAGTGCCCACTGTCGGTGGGATGACCACGCCCCACGGGGTGACTAGAGCGACCCCCCGAAGCAGGTCAGCGGTGCCGGCAGGTCGGTGAGACCGGACACCTCGTCCAGCGCGGCGGACAACGCCGCCGCGGCGCGCAGGCCGGCCAGCAGATGCCGGTGGTAGCCGATCATGGCAGGCTCCGCGACCTCGTCGGAGATCCGGCTGGTCGCGGCGATGACCGTCCGGACGCCACTTCGGACCAGGGCGGCGACCAGACCGAGTGGTTCGCCCCCGGGGCGTTCGTCGGTGCGCCCGACGTCGCAACTGGACAGCACGATCTGCGCGGGGAGGTGGGGATTCGGCGCGACGTCGTAGCCGAACAGCAGGCCGTCGGCGAGCATCAACCCGGAGAACAACGGGTTGTTCTGCTCATGGTGCCCGTGTGCGGCGATGTGCACCAGCCCGTCGGCGGGGATCGCATCCAGCACGCCCCGGCCGGTCGCTGCGTCGCCGGTCAGCAGGCTCGCGTCACGGTGCAGCGCGGCCACGGCCCTGGCCTCCTTCTCGCCGTTGCTGACGTCCGGCCCGGCCACCGCCAGCACGCCGTTGGCGTGAGCCGCTCGCTCCGGCGCGGACAGTCCGGCGATCGCC
>DASQFG010000498.1:0-5045 GCA_035633315.1 Nakamurella sp.
ACTATTTCAACCGGACAGTGGCATTTCTTGGCCGGTCCGGTGTCGACGCTTGACCGCACTACCGAGCAATGGGTCGAGCAGTTCTACGCCGACACGGGTGGACCACCCGCCGTCGGTACGTGGAAGCGCTGTGGCTCTCCGCGGAACGTTACCTCGGTGACTTCCCGGAACTTGGTGGTTGGGATGGCGGCCGATCACCAGGCCGGGATGCCAGGTCTGCCCGGCGAAACCAGGAAGCGTACTCCGGAGGAATGAACGTTGCGGTGACGTCGTGCAGCTGACGTCACCAAGCACCAACCTGGCGCAGGGCCGAATCGGATCAAGCCCACGCCGGCCACGGCACCCGTCGCCGACTGTCTCACCCACCAGGTACGTCAGCTCACCCACCAGGTACGTCGGAATTCGCTGTTCCGCTCGTCAAAACCCCGCACCGGGGAGCGCCCGGGAAGTCCCGCGACTCCAAGTACCGCAGGACGGCGTGGACGGTGGAGGTCCACGGCTGCATGGGTTTGCGAACGGTGTCGGCAATGCGCACAGCACCGACAGTCCTCCCGCCTGCCGGGAACTGTTCGTCCATATGGACCCTTGTACCTGCTGATCCATTGCCGCTGCGCCACATTCACTCGATCAGCGCACCACATTCACTCGATCAGCGCACTACACGATGTCAGCTCGACGCCGCTTGGGCCGCCTTTTCCGGACGCCAGCGGCCCGCGAAATCCGGGACCTATGAATCGGGGTTTCCTTTCGGGCTTTCGGGAACCTTCTGCCGGACTGCCGAATTACTTGGCGGCACCGTGATCTCGTCCGAACCTGGGGTCCGGTAGCGGCGCAAATGCTCGGCGGCGACGATGCCCGCGCTACAGCCTCCTGAGCGACAGGGGGCGCGGCGGCAAGGGTTCAGCCTGACCCGGATGGCGATTGGTGCAATGAGCCGCACCACCGGGTCACGCCGGAGTCGATACCCCGGATCGCAGGTAGTCCAGCGCATCTTCCGCGCCGTAGTCGCCGTCGAGGTCGCCCAGGAACGTCACATCGGTGCCCAGCGTCACCAGCGCGGGTTCGCAGGACCCGTCGGGTCGGATCTGGCCGCATCCGGTGGTTGCGAACAGGCTGTTGCAGACGCACCGCGCGCCCTGCGTCTTCTCGGCCTTGCCGCCTTTGGTGAGGAAATCCTCGAGCGGTTCTGCCGGGCACCGGTAGCCCAGCAATCCGTTGTCCTGGCGATACGGGGTCCGCAAGGCGCCGATATCGCAAATGAGCTGGCGGACGACATCCTCGTCGGTCACCGTGCCGGGCAGGTCCACTTCCTTGAACGGGTAACCGCTGGGGGAGCTGCGGGGATTCGTCCGCACCTTCAGCCCGCCGCCGCGCCATTGGTCCAGCACGGCGTGCCGGATTTCCGGGAGGATTCCGGCATCGCGACTCAACGCGAAAATGCTGCCCACCTGAATACCCGCGGCGCCCAGCTCGAGAGCCTTTGCCAGCTGCTTCGGACCGCCGTACGAGCCGGCCAGGTAGAAGGGCAGGCCCAGCGCGCTGATCTGGGCCAGGTCGGCCTCGTCTTTCGGTCCGTACTCCGGCTCACCGTCCGGACCGATCTTCTTCGAACGCGGCGGGGCATTGTGTCCACCGGCGGTCGGGCCCTCGATGATCCAGCCGTCGATCCGGCCGCCCTTGCGCCGGTCGAGAATCGTTGCCACCAGGGAAATGCTGATGATCGGAAAGAAGAACGGTCGGTGCAACGGTGGCGTGATCGAGAACCGCTTCGGGTCGAAGGCGGCCGCGAATTGATCGTGGCTTTGCGAACCCTCCACGGTGATCAGATATCGGGCCGGCCGGTGCTGTGCGAGCAGGTCCAGCGCCTCGGGTATTTGCGCCGGCAATCCCGCGCCGACCAGCACGTAGTCGACGCCTGCGATCATGGCGCCGTACAGAATAGGCAGCAGGCTCAGCTGGATCTTTTCCAGCAGATTGATGGCGACGACCCCGGTGTGCCCTTCCTTGGCCAGCCACACCTCGGCGAAGCCCGCCGTTACCATGAGATTCTCGAGATGCTCGGACAGCGGTCCCTGCTGCGAGCCGTTCTTCAGGCGCAATCGCATGATCGGCACTTCGCGATACTTCTTGCCGAGCCTGCCATCCGGCAGGAAATAGCGGTCAAGAATTGATTGGGCCATCGCCCGATCCGGAAACTCGGCAAGCGCCCGGCGATAGTGGCCGCCCGGGTCGCCGTCCTGAAGTCGACGGGCCATGACCAGCCAGATTCCCGCGCCCGAGACCGTGCCGAGCTCGCCGGCGAGGCTCACCTTCCGGGCCAGGTTCCAGCCGGACACACCGATGCCCATGCCGCCCTGCACAATCCGGGGGTGCATTAGCCTACCCTTCATCCGATATTCGGTGACCTGGCGGACATTGCAGAACTCGTTGGATTTGAGTGTAGACGAGAACGGGTCTGAATTAAGTCTCTGCGTGGTCATCAATCGTCGCAGAAAAGTGATGGCCCGGCGCCGTCCCAGCATTCGGCCGCATCTTGACCGAGCCGATTCGGTGGATCACTTGGCGAGCGACCCGTCCGCGCCGTCGCGCGGATGAAGTTGGCGACTCGCGTCACACCACAGTCCCACAACCGCAAGGTTCATCCGCGCTGACGAAGATGATCCGCGCCATGGCGGGGGCGACGCGCAGGAGGGTCAGCGGCCGTCAGCGGCCCAGCACGTTTCGGGCGCCGGGTGTCCGGTGCTGCCAGGGCTTCCCGTGCCCGGTGGCGCTGGACGGACGGCTGTCCCGCGGCGAGCGGGGGGCGCTGATCGCGGAGATCAATCCCCAGCGGTCGATCGGCGGCAGCAGGGGTAGTTGCGCGGTGCTGTCGGAGGCCACCGCCGTGCCGTCGCACAGGTGCGGGGAGTTGACGGACAACGGCGCGCCCCGGGCGATCACCGAGTCGATCACACAGCGGTCGGAATAGACCGCGGTCAGGTTCAGCACGTGCAACCAGCGGGCCAGCGCACACGGCCCGCAGATCAGTCCGTCGCCGGATGCCGCGAGACGGATCACACCGGTCGGAGTCGTGATGGTGGCCACCCCGTCCGCGATCACCACGTCGCCCGCGGTCAATCGGGCGATGTCCTCCTGAGGCAGGCCCGCCATCTGGGAGAGCACCAACAGCGCGCGATCGCGTCGGCCCAGCCAGCCTGCCGATGGCATGGCCCGCAGGGCCTGCTGAATTCGGGACTCGTGGAGCATCATCGGACGGTGTCCTTTCCCTCGCACGTGCCGGGACCCTCGAAGGTGATCAACTGGCGCTGGCCAGCGGTTGCTCGATGACGCCTCTGGCGACCGAGTCCATCGACGTCCTGCGGTCCATCGCGGTCCGTTGCAGCCATCGGAACGCCTGCGACTCGGTCATCTTCGCCTGGGTCATCAGCAACCCCTTGGCTCGGTCGATCACCTTGCGGGCCTGCAGGCGCTCGTAGACGTCCGCGAACTCCGTGCGCAGCGCGACGGTCTCGGCGTAGCGGGCGGCCGCCAACTCGATGGCGGGCAGCAGCGTCGCATTGGAGAAGGGCTTGGCGAGATAGGTCATCGCGCCGGCGTCGAGGGCTCGTTGGATCAGCTCGCGGTCGGAGTAGGCCGTCAGGATGATCACCGGCGCGATCTGCCGCTCGGCGATCTCGGCCGCGGCCGCGATGCCGTCCTTGAGGGGCATCTTCACGTCCAGGATCACCAGGTCAGGTCGCAGTTCGACGGCCATGGACACGGCCAGCTCGCCGTCGGCTGCCTGCCCGACGACCTCGAACCCCTCTTCGTCCAGCATCTCCGCGAGATCCATCCGGATCAAGGCGTCGTCGTCCGCGATCAGTACCCGGCGCCGTCTGACGTCGGATCGCAACCTCTCTGCGGCGCTCATAGGTCCCCTCACCTCGTGTGCGACGCGCTTCCAACGGCCACCCGTGCGGCCGCTGCGCTCGTTAGCAGATTAGCAGATGCCGTGGCTAATCTGTTAGCGCCCGTACGGGTGTTCGTGCTGCCCGGGCGGGTTCATCTCGCGACGGCGCTCCTCATTCGGACCACCGTCGCTCCCCCACTGATCCGGCCGGGCCACAGCGGGCGCCGAGGTGTCGCGGCATCCGCGGCCCTTCGAGGTCCGCCGGGATCGGTGTCAGAATCCGAGCGTGTGCGCGCTCGGTGTAGTCCTCGGTGCTCAGCTCACCGCGGGCACACCGTTCGTCCAGGATCTGCCGGGTCCGGGCGCTGCCAGCGGAATCCACCGCCGTGAAAGGTTCGACGCCGACCGGAGCGCCGTGACGTTTCGTGACGGTGATCATCGCCCACACCGCGACGACGATCAGCACCAGCACACCGAGCATGATCACCCCACCCAATGCCCACATCCAACCGCCGCCGTTGCCGTACCCCATCATGCACGCCTACCTCGGTCCCGCACCCTCGGGCAGGCGGCGCGCCGGTCGGCGGATCCGACCGGCGCGCGCTGCCCGTCCTTCGATGCTGCGGCCGATGCGGGTACCGAGGGCCGAACGTCCCTACCCGACCGACGGATTCAGCCCTGCTCGGGCACCGCGCACGCGTCATTGTCGCACGACGCGCCCTTGGCTCCGACGGCGGTCAACGGATGCGCGTCGGCCCATGCGGTGGTCAGCACCTCGGTGAACAGCACGGTTTCCTGGGCACCGGAGATCCCGTACTTGCGGTCGAAGACGAAGAACGGAACACCGGTGGCACCGAACTGCCGGGCCAGGTTGATGTCTTCGCGAACATTGTCGGTATAGGCGTCGGAGTCCAGCACGGCCGCCGCCCCGGCCCCGTCCAGGCCGACCTCGACGGCCAGCCGGAGCAGGTCGTCACGTTCGCCGACCCGCACGCCCTCGGAGAAGTAGCCGCGCATCAACCTCTCGGTCAGTTCGTTGGCCAGGCCGTGTCCCGCGGCGTGATGGATCAGTCGATGGGCACGGAAGGTGTTGGCCGGTCGCGCGATGGCGAGCTGGAAATCCAGCCCGACACTCGCGGCGACGGCGCTGACCTGG
>DASQFG010000499.1:0-1848 GCA_035633315.1 Nakamurella sp.
CCAGGGCGTACTGCCGGGACGGCTCCTGCCGGAGGTAGCCGAGGTCCACCAGGGTGCGTGCCAATCGATGGATGGTCGGCAACGGCAGCGCCGATTCGGTGGCCAGCGCAGAGAGTCCCATCACGCCGCCGTTGCCGGCCAAGGTTTCCAGGATGGTGAACGCACGCTCGATCGACTGCACACCGCCCGAACGCCGCTTGGTGACGTCCGCGCGGGCGCCACCATCGGTCCGCTCCTGGGCGGTTGCCGTCGCGTCCGCGCCTTTCCCTGCCTTGGCCACTTCAGATCCCCCGCTCACGGCGTGGTCCCAGACTTCCGTATGACGGAAGTATACGTTCGTCATACGGGCGGGTTCGGCTCGATCATCTTGACGTGAGCCGCCCAACGACTAATATCCACTATACGGAACTAGTTTACCGCTAGGTAAAAGACTTGAAACAAGGCGGCACGATCGGTTCGTCGCTACCGGTCATCGGCGGAAGGATGCCCCGAGTCGCCCTCGGCCATCCGGCGGCGACGCGGCGATCGGGCGTCGGTACAACCCAGTCGACCGAGACTACCTGTGCTGCAGCGCGGACCGGTGAGCGAATGGGTGCAGTGACCATAACGGCAGCTGAAAAGGACGACGTGGTGAGAGATCTCGATACCCTGACCCGCGAGCTGGACCGCCGGCTCGAACCGGCCGACCGCGAACTCGCTGCGTTGTATCCCGGCGAGCGCCCCGTCCGCCAACCGGTGCACACCGCCTACGTGCCCGCCGACCAGTTCAGTCTCGATCTGCCCCGACGCTGGGGGACCGATGCGGGCGCCGCGCTCACGGCCAACGGTGGCTCTCCCGCGGAGCTGGCGTCCGCGCTGGACATGGACCGGGCCGTGGTCGACAAGATCTACGACCGGATCACCGGAAAACTCGACCGCGAACCCATCGAGGACCTGCGGATCGACTTCGAGGACGGGTACGGCCCCCGCCCGGACGATGAAGAGGATGCCGACACCCTTTCTGCCGCAAGAGCTCTGCGCGAATCGCTGACGACCGGGATCGCACCGCCGTTCGTCGGGATCCGGTTCAAGAGCCTGGAGTCGCCGACCCGGCGGCGTGGCCTGCGGACATTGAACCTGTTCGTGGGGGAACTCGCGCAATCCGGCGGCCTCCCCGACGGCTTCGTGGTGACGCTGCCGAAGGTGACCTCCGTCGACCAGGTGCAGGCCATGGTGTTTGTGTGTGACGAGCTCGAACGAACTCACGGACTGCCGCCGGGCAGCCTGCATTTCGAGATCCAGGTGGAGACCACGCAAGCGATTCTCGGCCCTGACGGCCGGGCCCGGATCGCGCCGATGCTGCACGCCACGGCGGGCCGCTGCACCGGACTGCACTACGGGACGTACGACTATTCCGCGTCCTGCGGCATCGCCGCGGAATACCAGAGCATGGAGCATCCCGCGGCCGACCACGCGAAGGCGATCATGCAGGTGGCCGCGGCCGGCACCGGCGTGCACGTCAGCGACGGATCCACCAACGTGCTGCCGACGGGCAGCCCCGAGGCCGTCCGCTCCGCGTGGCGGCTGCACGCCAGGCTGGTGCGGCGGTCGCTGGAGCGTGGCTTCTATCAGGGCTGGGACATGCATCCCGCCCAACTACCCAGTCGCTACGCCGCGGTGTACGCCTTCTACCTGCAGGGGCTGCCCACGGCGACGGCGCGGCTGCGCGCCTACGTTCAGCGCACCGACTCCGGCTACCTCGACGAACCGGCCACCGCGGTCGCGCTGGCCGGTTTCATCCTCCGCGCCATCGATTGCGGGGCAGCGGACCAGGTCGATATCAGCAAAGCCGTTGGCCTGGAACGGGAT
>DASQFG010000500.1:0-1961 GCA_035633315.1 Nakamurella sp.
AGTACCCGCTGCCCGCGCCGGTCGCTGCGAATGCTGCCAACTCGCCTATCCGGCCGGCACTCCGGTCGTTTGGGATTCGGTCGGCCTGGTGTTGCTGGCCCATCGAAGCGCCCGAAGTAGGCGATGACTCCCCGCCTGCTCGCCATCGATGTCCCCGATCATGTCCACTCAATCGGTTGAGACGTAAGGGCTTTCCACGGATCCTCTCCGTCAGCCAACCTGCCACCCCCTCGACCACGAAATGATGACGGCATCACGACCATTGCGCAAGGTACCGTTCGCCGACGACCCGCCCGTCCCGCCACTGACTCTGGGCCACCGTTGCCGGCTACCTGACCAGGGTCGGCGTCGCCGCATGAGACCCGTTCGTATGCCCATAGTGGCCGCGTTCCGGCCAACCTGATCCGCGGGCTTCGACCGGCGCTGCTTCGCTCCGGAAGCACCGATGCACGGACACACCGGAAGGACACCCCACGACTGGGGCGTGCATCGTCACAGTCAAGTAGGGACCTTCGACCGTAGAGACTGCCCGATGGACCACACACGCTGAGTAGATGCGCGCCTTGCGGGCAAATCTCGAACTGTTCCTCTTTGCGCTGGGGCTGGTTCTCCTCGCCGCCGGGTGCATCGGCTGGGCCATCGGCAACTCCATGCTGGAGAACGTGCCGTGGATAGCGTCCACCGTCATCGGCATCATCGTGTCCACGGCCTGGATGGTCGAGTCCATCCGGGAGGGCCGCTTCGGCGTTGACATCATCGCGGTGCTCGCGCTGGTGGGCGCACTGCTGGTGGGTGAGCCTTTCGCCGGGGCGATGATCACCGTCATGCTGGTCACCGGCCGGGTGCTCGAGGCCCGGGCGCAGCAACGGGCCAGGCGGGACCTGAGCCTGCTGGTGCAGCGGGCGCCACGCACCGCACGACGGGTCACCGACAGCGCGAAGAACGACGGGACAGCTGGCACAGCTGGCACCAAGGGCACGGTCACCGTCGTCGAGGTTCCGGTCGAGGACATCCGGCGCGGCGACCACATGCTGGTCGGGTCGGGCGAGGTCGTCCCGGTCGACGGCCGTTTGCGTGACGCGGCCGTGCTCGACGAATCCAGCCTCACCGGGGAGTCGCTCCCGGTGGACAGGGTCGCCGGCGACACCGTCCGCAGCGGCGCCATCAACGCCGGTGCGGCGTTCGGGCTGACCGCAACCTCCGAAGCGGCGTCCTCCACCTACGCACAGATCGTCCGGCTGGTCGAGCAGGCGCAGGCCACCTCGGCGCCGTTCGTGCGGGCCGCGGACCGCATCGCGGTGATCTTCGTTCCGTTCACCCTGCTGCTGGCCGGGGGCGCGTGGCTGGTCAGCGGCGACGCCACGCTAGCGGTGGCCGTCCTGGTGGTGGCCACGCCGTGCCCGTTGCTACTGGCAGCGCCGATCGCGATCATGTCCGGGTTGTCCAGGGCGGCTCGTATCGGTGTGGTGGTCAAGGGCGGAGAGGCCTTGGAACGCCTGGCGGCCGGCCGAGTGCTGCTGCTGGACAAGACCGGGACGGTGACCCGCGGCGAGCCGGTGGTGGTCGACATCGTCACGGCGGGAAGCACTTTCACCGCGAGTCAATTGTCGAGCTGGGCGGCCGGGCTCGACCAGGTGTCCCCGCACGTGCTGGCCGGCGCCATCGTGAAGGCCGCCAGGGCGCGCGGGCTCGCGCTGACGATGCCGCAGGACGTCGTCGAGCACCCCGGCTACGGCATCGAAGGCCGGCTCGACGGCCGACTGGTGCGGCTGGGCAAGGCCTCCTGGATCGTCGAGGGCGACATCCCGGCCTGGGTCGACCAGGTGCGCCAGCGCGCGGCGCTCAACTCCGCGCTCACCGTCTTCATCTCGGTCGACGGCGAGCCCGCCGGGGCATTCCTGCTGGAGGACCCGATCCGGCCCGACGCACGTCGGATGATCCGGGCGCTGCGAACGGCCGGC
>DASQFG010000501.1:0-1745 GCA_035633315.1 Nakamurella sp.
TCGACCTGAGCACTCGACCTGAGCACTCGACCTGAGCACTCGACCTGAGCACTCGACCTGAGCACTCGACCTGAGCACTCGACCTGAGCACTCGACCTGAACACTCGACCTGAACACTCGACCTGAGCACACCGTGGACGCAGGACCGATGATGACCGAGCGCGCAGCGGTATTTGCCGACCTGCCGAGGAGGCGAAGGGGAGTCGATGCCGTCCGTCCGCTGGTACCGGCTGGCCATCGGCGTGGTGCTGGTCGTGGTTCCGCTGTGGATCCTGCTCAGCAGACTGGACGCGATCTGGAACGGGCACCCGGCCTACCCGGCGACCCTGCTGGTGACGATCGCGGTTGGGCTGGCCCTGACGGCGTTCGCGCTCTGGCCGTGGCGGCGCGACCCCGAACCACAAGGCCCGCCGTGGGAGAGCGACCCGGAGCCGAACGGCGCGCCGTCGGAACCGGTGGTCGACGATGACGCCGAGTCGAGCCGTCGATCCGACCGGCCGGCGGCGGGTCGCGCGGTGGCACCCGGACGGTCGTCGTCTGCGCCGCGGAAGCGCGGCACATGGCGGGTGGTGCGCCGGGTGTTGACGGCCGTGCTGGTGATCGGGTGGGTCGCGGTCCTGGCCTGGCTGCGGCCCTTCACTGCCGGTCCGGACGCCCTCGCTGCGCTGGACGCGGAGGGCGGCCCAGTGCAGGGCGGCAACATTGACCCCGGCGCACTGGTCGTCACCGACAACCCGACAACCATCGAGTTGGCGCCGACCGCCGGCCCGGCACCGACCACGGGCCTGGTGTTCACCCCCGGCGCTCGGGTGGACTCCCGCGCGTACGCCGACCTGTTGCGTCCGGTGGCCGAGGCCGGCTACCTGGTCGTCATCCTCAAGTCGCCGTACGGCATCGCCTTCGCCCAGCCCGGCCAATCCGCCGGACCCATTACCGATCATCCAGGGATCACCACGTGGGCGGTCGGCGGGCACTCGCTCGGCGGCGTGGTCGCGGCCGGCTACGCCGGGGATCACGCCGACTCCATCACTGGACTGCTGCTGTATGCCTCGTACCCGAACACCGATCTGTCCGGGGACACGGACCTGCAGGTCGAGTCGATCTCCGGCAGCAACGACGGTCTGACCACCCCTGCGGACATCGCCCGCACCAAGGATTTGCTGCCACCCGACACAGAGTTCACCGTCATCGACGGCGGGGTGCATGCCTTCTTCGGCGACTACGGCGAGCAGCCTGGTGACGGTCGGTCGACCGTCGGCAGACAGCAGGCGACTGCCGAGATCGTCGCCGCCACTACGGCTTTCCTCGAACGGGTGCAACTCGCCGGCCCCGGGTGATCGACCCGTCGGCGGTGGCCGTCAGCCTGCCCGGTAGCTCTCCAGCGTGTCGCTCAGCGCCTGCTCGATCGGCGTCGCACGAACCCCCAGCCGGGTGGCGATCTTCGTGCTGTCGACCACGAATGGCTCCGCGTACAGGTACTGCATTTCCAGCAGCTCGCGCATCATGGGGTTGAACAGCCCCATGGTGCGCAGCACGAAGGCGGGCACCGTCCTCACCTTCCCGCCGGGCCGGCCGGCGTCGCGGTAGATGATCTCGACCAGCTGCCGGGTGGTCCGGGTGTCCGGGTCGTTCGGCAGGTGCCAGATCTCGCCGGGCGCGTCCGGATGCTCGCCGAGCACGGCCAGGCCCTCCCCGATGTCGGGAATGTAGGTGTAGGTGTGCGGCTGGTCGGGGTCGCCGAGCAC
>DASQFG010000502.1:0-2031 GCA_035633315.1 Nakamurella sp.
AGATACACCGCCGCCGCAGCGATCTCGGCGGGATCGATCAGCCGCTTCACCGGCGAGGACGCCAGAATCACCTTGCTGAGCACCTCGTCTTCCGACAAACCATGCGCCACAGCCTGATCGGCGATCTGCGCCTCGACCAGCGGGGTGCGGACATACCCGGGATTGATGCAGTTACTGGTGACGCCACGTTCGGCACCCTCCAGCGCGATCACCTTCGACAGCCCTTCCAGGCCGTGCTTGGCCGTCACGTAGGCGACCTTGAACGGGCTGGCCCGTCGACCGTGCGCGGACGAGACATGCACGATCCGCCCCCAGCCGCGTGCGTACATTCCGGGCAGCACGGCCCTGGACAGCACGAACGGTGCGGTCAGCATGATCCGCAGGATCTTCTCGAAATCGGCGATCGGGAAATCCTCGAGGCGCTCGACATGCTGGATGCCGGCATTGTTGACCAGGATGTCCACGCTCCCGGCCACACTCTCGATAGCGGCCGGCAGGTTGTCGATGTCGGACAGATCGATGACCAACGGCGTCACGCCGATCTGCTGGGCGAGTTCGCCCACCGCCTCCGCGTCCCGGTCCACCGCGATCACGACGGCGCCCTCGGCGGCGAACCGGGTCGCGATCGCCCGGCCGATACCGCTGGCCGCACCGGTGACCAGTGCGGTGCGGCCGGCCATTGGCCAGCTCTGCTGTTCGGACCCCGTCGTCATACCGGCAGCGTAGGCCGAGGCACGGCGCGGGACTATAGCCCGGCACACACCGAGGGCAGGGGCCGATGGGCGAGCGCACATATCCACGGTGAGTGCGGTGCCGGCCGACTCCGGTGGAGCGGCGCTCTCCATTGGAAGGAAGCCGACCGGATCGCGCGGCGGGTGGGCTACCGTTTGAGCATGGCGCTCGAGGTGCCGCCGCAGACGATCCGCTTCGCCCGTTCGGCCGACGGTGTCCGGATCGCGTTCGCGCGTCTCGGTCAGGGTCCGCCACTGGTCATCGCGACCTGCTGGCTCAGCCACCTGGAATACGACCTGGAAAGCCCTGTCTGGCGGCACTGGGTGACGGGGATGGCCGGAATCGCGACCACCATCCGTTATGACGAAAGGGGTTTCGGCCTCTCGGACTGGCACGTGCCGGATTTCGCCCTTGAGTCGCGGATCAATGACCTCGAGGCGGTGATCGACGCGGCCGGGCTGGAATCCTTCGCGCTGCTCGGGATGTCCCAGGGCGGACCGGTGGCGATCGCGTACGCGCTCCGCCACCCGGAACGGGTCACCCGGCTCATCCTGCACGGCAGCTACACCGCCACCACGGGACCCATACCGGAATCCGCGGAACTCGAGGACGCCTTTACCCGCATGATCGAGGTCGGCTGGGCGCGGCCGGAGGGCCGTTTCCGCCGGGTCTTCACCGACATGCTGATGCCAGGGGCCACTCCGGAACAGATGACCTGGGTGGACGACCTGATGCGGATGTCCACGTCCACGGCCAACGCCGTGGCCTTTCGTCAGCAGCGCCGGGATATCGACGTGGGCGACCTGCTTCCGCGCGTCGATCTGCCCACTCTTGTGCTGCACGCGAGAGGTGATCAGTGCAACGACTTCTCCGAGGGCAGGAGATTGGCCGCGGAGATCCCCGGCGCGCGACTGGTCACCCTGGAGTCGGACAACCATGTGCTGCTGGCCGACGAGCCGGCGTGGCCGGTGTTTCTCGCGGAGGTCGACGCGTTCCTTGAACCCGACCGCCGGGCCGATCGGGCGCTCGGTCCGCAGGGCCCGTCGCGGTCCGGCACCAAGGGGAAAGGCCGCGCCGGCGCGCCGGCGCTGGAGGCGCTGGAGGCGTTGACGGCGCGGGAACGCGATGTGCTGCGCCTGGTCGCAGCCGGTCAGGACAATCGCGAGATCGCTTCGACATTGACGCTGAGCGTGCGGACCGTCGAACGTCACCTGCAAACCATCTACCGCAAGCTGGATCTCGCCGGATCGGCGCAGCGGACCGCCGCCGCCGCGCTGTTGTTGGCGGGCGACGGCAACC
>DASQFG010000503.1:0-2381 GCA_035633315.1 Nakamurella sp.
CGAGGTCGGCTCCCGCGGCGCAGGCTCCGCGCGAATCGCGACGCGACCTGCAGGCTCCGGGTGGTGTTGAGGGGCTGCAGTTTCCCGATATCCCCCGGTTGGAGTTGGATCAGCTGCTCGAACAGCTGCGCGACCGCGCCGAGGACGTGCTGGCCACCCAGGGGCGGCTGCGGAGGCTGTTGCGCGCGAACGCCGCGGTGGCCGCCGATTTGAGCCTGCCGGTGCTGTTGCGCCATATCGTCGACGCAGCCCGTGATCTCCTGCGAGCCCGCTACGCCGCGATCGGAGTGAACGGCCGTGACGGGCAACTGCAGCAGTTCGTGCATGCGGGCATGGACGCGGACGCGGTCGTGCTGATCGGCGCGCTCCGCACCACGCGGGGGGTCCAGGAGTGGTTGACCGCGCAGGCCGCACAGGACCGGCGTCCCGAGCCGCCCGCGCAGCCCTCGTCGGCTGGTTTCGAACCCCTTCACCCACCGGTGGGCGGCTTCCTCGGCGTGCCGATCAGGGTGGGCAATGAGGTGTTCGGCGAGCTATTCCTGCGAGCGGGTGCCGGCGGTGTGTTCACCTCAGACGATGAACAGCTGGTCACGGCGCTGGCCGCGACGGCCGGTGTGGCGATCGCCAACGCTCGGCTGTTCACCGAGTCCGAGCAGCGCCGGCGGTGGCTGACCGCGTCCAGCGACCTCACCAACCGGCTGCTGGCCGCCGACACCGTGCACCCGCTGGACTGGGTCACCCAAGGGGCCGTGACCGCTGCCGACGCCGACGTCGCCACCGTAGTCGTCGCCCACGGCACCGATGAGGTCGCCGTCGCAGCGGCGACCGGCGTGCAGGCCTCGGAGGTTCTCGGCCGGACCGCCGATATGGACGAATCTCCGGCCGGCCGCATCATGCGCACGGGCAAAGCCGTGCTGGTCACCGAGTACCGCACGGAGGCCGACCCGCTCGCGATGGGCGGCGATATCGGGCCGATGATGCTCGTCCCGCTGACCGCCGGCGAACGCACCTATGGTGCACTGACCCTGGGCCGCGTCGCCGGTCGCGAGGGGTTCACTCCCGCCGATCTGGGCATGGCCGCGTCCTTCGGCACCCACGCCGCGGTCGCGCTCGCCCTGGCCGACGCCCACGACACCGAACTCCGCGTCGCCCGGCTGGAAGACCACGACCGCATCGCCTTCGACCTGCACGACCACGTCATCGGAGAACTGTTCGCCCTGGGCATCGGCCTGCAACGGCTGGCCGGCGTCACCGACACCACCACCCGCATCGCGCGGATCAACGGATACATCGACTCCCTGGACCGCGTCGTCGGCACCATCCGCACCACGATCTTCCAACTGCAACCCCACAATCCCGCCGGCCTGCAGGCACGCATCGTGCACATCGCCCAGACCCACACCGAACAACTCGGCTACCCGCCGCACCTCCGCTTCGCCGGACCCATCGACCTGGTCGTCGACGAACCCCTGGCCGCAGACGTCCTGGCTGTCGCCCGCGAAGCCCTGTCCAACTGCGCCCGGCACGCCCACGCCACCATCGTCGACGTCTCCGTCAGCGTCGCCAACGACGTCCTGACCCTGCAGATGACCGACAACGGTCACGGCATCGGCACACCCACGCGCTCCAGCGGACTGACCAACATGCGCCGCCGCGCCGAGCGCCACGCCGGCCACCTGGACATCACCGAACCAGCAACCGGTGGCACCCGCCTGACCTGGTCAGCGGTCATCCCCTCCCGACAACCAGCAACCGACGGACCAGTTCCTGATGGGAATGCCACTCCGTAGGCGGTGGGATGTCAGCCGGCGGTGTGCCGGGACCTGGCCCGTCGCACCGCCTCATCCACCAACGACCGCGCCACCACCGCCAGCTTCGTGTTCTGCGTCTGACTCAACCGCCGCAACCGGTCGAACGCCTCATCGGCGCTGCACCCGGATCGGCTCATCAGAATGCCCATCGCCTGATCGATGATCGCCTGAGCGGTCAACGACACCTGCAACGACTTCGCCAGACGCTTGGTGGTCGCCAACACCTGCGCGTTCTGCACCGCGATCGCCGCAGGCACCGCGAACAACTCACCGACCTGCGCGGCCTGCTCGTCGAACGCGTCCTTCCCATGGGCATACACGTTCATCGCCCCGAACACCCCATCCGGAGTCAGCAACGGCAACGACAGCACACTGTGCACGCCCAACCGCCCGGCCCGCGGACCGAACCGCGGCCACCGCGGCTCACCGCCCAACGACCCCGACCGCATCGTGGCGCCCTCAAGGGCGGCGCTGATACACGGACCCTCACCGATGCCGTACTGGATCGCGTCGATCTCCCGCACGAACGGTGCACTGGCCACAATCGTGTCCGCCCGGTCGCGTTCCATC
>DASQFG010000504.1:0-15398 GCA_035633315.1 Nakamurella sp.
GTCGGCGCACCGTGCTGCAGCACCGGGGTGACCGAGGAAGTTCCGGCCTCGGTGGGTGCCGCCGGCGGGGCCGGCAGGGCCGTCCCGGATTCGGCGTCGGGCAGTTGGCAGGCCGTCAGCACCCCCAGGGTGCCGGCGCCCACCGCGAGCAGGAACGCCCGTCGATCCACGCCTCGCACGGTAGACACCCAGGCCCGGGCGACCCGGGAACCGGACGGGCGAGTCCCCCAACCCCCGCGCGCCTCACGTGTCACCGTTCGTCGCCGCGGCGTTCCCGGCGAGGTGCTGTCCTTCCCGGATGACCGCTTTCGTCGCTGCCCTTTGCACCCGGACCCTGTGCATCATCGCCTGTGTTCGTCGCGTCCCTCCGGGGGAACTGCGGCGGGTGCTCAACTCAACTCAAGGCTCGACGGGAATTGTCCAAGCCCCGGGACCCGCGGCTTGGCCCCGGAGGGGTCCGTATCCCGGTCGGCAACGACGCCAAGAGCCCGCGATGGATGGGCGCGCGGCAACGGCTGGGTGATCGCTGAACACGACCGACGCAAACGGCCGGACTGCAGAGTGCCGAGGGCGTCGGGGTGGGGTGTTACCTGTCCGGAACCTCGACGAACGCGCCGGTGACGGCGTCGGTCGACAACCGGTCGGCGGGCTGGTGAACCTGGTGGTGATCCGGCGAGGACGCGTTGTCGACCGGTTGAGGGTCGAGGCTAGGGTCGGGGGGTGTCCACGGCAGCCGATCCCCTGCTGGACCGGCTGCACGAGGTACGGGCGCAGGTCGACGCGGCGGCGGCCGCGGCCGGCCGCTCACCCGACGAGGTGGCGTTGCTGCTGGCCACCAAGACCGTGCCCGCCGAGCGGATCGCGCTCGCGCTGGCCGACGGGTTCACTCTGATCGGGGAGAACCGGGTGCAGGAACTCACCGAGAAGTGCGACGCGCTCACCGGGATCCCGCACGCCACGCATTTCATCGGCCACCTGCAGGCCAACAAGATCAATCAGGTGATCGGCCGGGTCGACTGCCTGGAATCGCTGGACTCAATCGCGCTGGCGCGCAAGCTCGACGCCCGGCTCGACGCGCGCGGGATCGACCTCGACGTGCTCATCCAGGTGAATGTCTCGGTCGAGGCGTCGAAATCCGGGGTCGCGCCGGAGAAGGCGCTCGACCTGCTCGCGGCGGTCGCGGAGTTGCCAAGGCTGGTCGTGCGCGGGTTCATGACGATCGGGCTGAACTCGGCCGACCGGGCCGCGGTCCGGGCCGGCTACCGGGTGCTCGCCGGGCTGCGGGAGTCGGCGGTCTCCTCCGGCGTGCCCGGCGCCGAACTGGCCCAGGAGCTGTCCATGGGGATGAGCGGCGACTTCGCCGACGCGATCGCCGAGGGCGCCACCATCGTGCGGATCGGGTCGGCCGTGTTCGGGCAGCGGCCCACTCCGTAACACGCCGTGGCCTGCCCGGCGGCCTGCTCGAAGGTAGCGTGATCACCACCAACGATGAAGGGTGCGTCATGGCCTACCCCGACAACCTGCTGGTCCGCGGCGAGAAGGTGATCGTCAACAAGCGTCCGCACTGGAAGGTGCTGATCCTGCCGACGATCTTGTTCATCGTCATCATCGCCGGCGGATTCTTCCTCGCCCGATCGCTGAGCAACTGGGAGTACTCCACCCAGGCCAACCTGGTGATCGGCGCCGTCGCGTTGATCGCGTTGATCGTGCTGGTCCTGGTGCCGTTCGTGCGGTGGCGGACCGAGCACTTCGTCATCACCAACCACCACGTGTTCTTCCGCACCGGCTTGCTGTCCCGCCGCGAGCACCAGATCCCGCTCGGGCAGATCGCGAACATGGAGACCGAGGTGACCTTCTGGGGCCGGTTGATGGGCTACGGGTCGCTGATCGTCGAGTCTTCGGCGGATCAGCCGTTGAAGTTCCGCAACGTCGCGTCGTTGTCGAAGGTGCAGTCCCAGCTCAACCAGCTGATCCGGGACGAGCGGGAGCGCATGCACCGGGGCGGGGACCGTCCCGACCGTGCCGACGTCGACGACGAGGCCGACCGGACCCTTCAGCCGCCGCCGGTGGCCGATCCCGCTCAGGCGTATCAGCAGCCCCCGCCGAGCCAGCCGCAGCAGTACCCGGCGCAGCAGGGGTATCCGGCGACTCAGCAGTATCCGGCGCAGCAGGGGTATCCGGGCCAGCAGCAGTATCCGGGCCAGCAGGGGTATCCGGGCCAGCAGGGGTATCCAGGGCAGCAGGGGTATCCGGCTCAGGGAAGTCCAGGCCAGCAGGGCTACCCCGGCCAGCAGGGCTACCCGCAGCAACAGTCGTATCCGCCGCAGGGCTACCCGGCACAGCAGCCTGACTACTCGCCTCCACCGTCGCCGGCTCCGTCCGGCGCGGCGCCCGACGAGGGTCGGCCCGCGCAGCGGTCTTGAGCGCCGACTCGATGGACGAATCCGGAATTCGTGAGCGCATCGTCGCCGGCGGGGCGCCGCGCTATCACCAGGCCAATTCGGCCAAGGGCAAGCTCTTTGCCCGGGAACGGATTGCCCGGCTGACCGACGCCGGGTCTTTCGTCGAGGACGCGATGTTCGCCAACGCACTGGCAGACGGCCTGCCCGCCGACGGTGTGATCACCGGCTCGGCCACCCTCGACGGCCGCCGGGTGTGTCTGATGGCCAACGACTCCACCGTCAAGGCGGGCTCATGGGGCGCGCGCACCGTGGAGAAGATCATCAGGATCATCGAGCGCTCCTACGCCACCGGGGTGCCGATGATCTACCTGGTCGATTCCGCCGGGGCCCGGATCACCGATCAGGTCGAACTGTTCCCCGGGCGGCGGGGTGCCGGCAAGATCTTCCACTCCCAGGTGCGGGCGTCGGGGTCGATCCCTCAGGTGTGCGCCCTGTTCGGGCCGTCCGCGGCGGGCGGCGCCTACATCCCGGCGTTCTGCGACCTCGTGGTGATGGTGGCCGGCAACGCCTCGATGTACCTGGGCAGCGACCGGATGGTCGAGATGGTGACGGGGGAGAAGACCACCCTGGAGGAGATGGGTGGCGCGACGATGCACACCACGGTCTCCGGGGTGGGGCACCTGCTGGTGACGACCGAGGACGAGGCGCTGGCCGCCGTCCGTCGCTACCTGTCGTACATGCCGGACAACTGGACCGGGCAACCGCCGGTCGCATCGCCGGCAGGCCCGGGCAAGGGCGACCTGCGCGCGCTGGTGCCGGGCTCCGAGCGGCAGGCGTTCGACATGCGGCGGTACGCCAAGGCGCTGCTGGACGACGGGTCGCTCTTCGAGATCCATCCCGGCTGGGCCCGCGAGGTACTGGTCGGGCTCGGCCGGCTGAACGGCCAGGTGGTCGGCGTCGTCGGCAACAACTCGCTGTTCAAGGGCGGCGTGCTGTTCGTCGACTCTGCCGACAAGGCAACGCATTTCGTGCAGCTGTGTGACGCGTTCAACATCCCGCTGATCTTTCTCTCGGACGTCCCCGGCTTCATGGTCGGGGTGGCGGTGGAACGGCAGGGCATCATCCGGCACGGCGCGAAGATGATCACCGCGGTGTCCGAGGCCACGGTGCCCAAGTTCTGCGTGGTGGTGCGCAAGGCCTACGGCGCGGGCCTCTACGCGATGGCCGGGCCGGGGTTCGAGCCGGACGCCACGCTGGCGCTGCCGACCGCGAAGATCGCCGTGATGGGCGCCGAGGCGGCCGTGAACGCCGTATACGCCAACAAGATCGCTGCGCTGGCCGATGATGCGGCGCGGGCCGCCTTCGTCGCTGAACGGCGCACGGAGTACGAGCGGGACATCGACATCGTGCACCTGGCCGCCGAATTGGTGGTCGATGCGCTGGTGGAGCCGGAGGACCTGCGCGGCGAACTGATCTCCCGACTGGCGGCGGCCCGCGGCAAGGACCGGAGTTTCTCCCGGCGGCGGCACGGCGTCAGCCCGGTCTGACCCGTCGCCGGGTCCTAGCTAGCGGTGGGCAACTGGGCGACGAGGTCTCGAGCAACCCGAGGTGGCCGCGGTCGTAGGGGTCGAGTCCGTGTGGCTGCGCGGAGGAAAGCCGGTGCTACTATCTGCGCATGGATGCAGATAAGCAACGACGCAGCCAGCCGTTGCCCGCCGATCAGGTCGCGTTGACAGTGGAGGTGTTCCGGATGCTCGCCGAGGGCACCCGCATCCAGATCCTGTGGGCGCTGATCGACGGCGAGATGGCGGTCAGCGACATCGCCGAGATGCTCGGCAAACCGGGCCCCTCGGTGTCCCAGCACCTGGCCAAGCTGCGGATGGCCAGGCTGGTCCGGACCAGGCGTGACGGCACGTCGGTCCTCTATCAACTCGAGAACGAGCATGTCCGGCAGCTCATCGTCGACGCCGTGCACAATGCCGAGCACGCGGGCCATGCGGTCCCGGCGCACCACCTCGGTGCTGAGGGTGTCAGCTCCATCAGCGGGTCGAGGTCGCCGAAATGACCGACCTCCACACGCATTCGCATGATCATCAACAGCCCGGGCACCATGACCGGCATCATTCCGGTTGGCGCGGCGCGGTCGCCTCGGTGTTCGCTCCCGTGTTCGCCCCGCACAGTCACGACAGCGCCGACTCGGTCGATTCCGCGCTGGAGGGCAGCAGTCAGGGCATCCGGGCGGTGAAGACCAGCCTGGTGGTCCTCGGCGTCACCGCCCTGCTCCAGGTCCTCGTCGTGGTGATGAGCGGGTCCGTGGCGCTGCTGGCCGACACCGTGCACAACGTCGCCGACGCGCTGACCGCGGTGCCGCTGTGGATCGCCTTCGCGCTGTCCCGCCGGGCCGCGTCCCGGCGGTACACCTACGGCTTCGGCCGGGTGGAGGATCTGGCCGGACTGTTCGTCATCGCGATGATCACCCTGTCCGCGGTCGTCGCCGGCTGGCAGGCGATCAGCCGGCTGATCAACCCCGCCCCGGTCGAGCACCTCGGCTGGGTCGCGGTGGCCGGGATCATCGGCTTCGCCGGGAACGAACTCGTTGCGCTGTACCGGATCCGGGTGGGGCGCCGGATCGGATCGGGCGCGCTGGTGGCCGACGGGCTGCATGCGCGCACCGACGGGCTCACCTCGCTGGCCGTGGTGCTGGGCGCGGCGGGGGTCGCCCTCGGCTGGCCGGCCGCCGACCCGGTCATCGGCCTGCTCATCACGGTCGCGATCCTCGGGGTGTTGCGCGGCGCCGCCCGCGACGTCTTCCGCCGGTTGCTCGACGGTGTCGACCCGGCGTTCGTCGACACCGCCGAACAGGCCCTGCTGGGCACCGACGGTGTGCTCGGTGTCCGGCACGTCCGGCTGCGCTGGCTGGGGCACACCCTGCGAGCGGAGGCGGACGTCGAGGTCGATGCGACCATCACCGCCGCCCAGGGTCATCAGATCGCGCACCACGCCGAGGCACAGCTGCTCGCGAAGGTGTCCCGGCTGGGGCACGCCACCATCCACATCAGCCCCGCGGGCACGCACGCCGCGGCGCTGTGACCGACCATTGAGGAATCCGATTCAGGAAGGGGAACCGATGGCGCACAACCATGCCCGTTCGACGCACGACCATCACGGCTGTAACGAATCTGGTGCCGACGAACCTGGTGCACTGATCCGCTGGCCGCGCCGCTACGACCTGACGGTCGCGGTGATGTTCGCCGGTCGTGGCCGCCGGTTCCGCGGGTACCTCGCCGACGTTCTCGGCGTCGACCCGGGTGACCGGGTGCTCGACGTCGGTTGCGGCACAGGCACTCTGGCCCTTGTGCTGGCCGGTCGGGCCGGGCCGCAGGGTGCGGTGGTCGGTGTCGACGCCTCGCCGGAGATGATCGCCGTCGCGCAAGCGAAGGCACGCGCCAAGAAGGCTGCCCCGACGTTCCAGCTCGCCCCCGCCCAGGACCTGCCTTTCGCGGACGGGTCGTTCGACGCCGTCTCGACGAGCCTGATGATTCACCACCTGCCGGAGGCCGACCGGGTCGGCGCGATCCGCGAGATGCTCCGGGTGCTCCGCCCCGGCGGCCGGCTGCTCATCGTGGAGTTCAAGGCGCCCCAGGGCCGGGCCGGCAAGCGGGTCACCGGGCACCTGTTCGGGCACGCGATGGCCGACAACAGCATCGATGACGTGGCCGCGGTCACCGCAGTGGCGGGCGCCGCCGGGGTGGAGTGCCACCCCAGCGGCGTCGGCTGGCTGGGGCTGATCACCGCGTCGAAGCCCGCGTCGGAGAGCTGATCGCCCGCCACGGGCAGTGCCGGGATTCAGCGAGCCGGGATTCAGCGTGCCGGGATTCAGCGTGCCGGGATTCAGCGAGTGGGTGGAGTGAACTCGGGCCGATCGAGCAGCCGCAGCCAGCTGCCGTCGGGCTGCCGGCGGACGACCTGCGCCCGGGCCCCTGATCCGTCCTTCGGCGGCGTCGAGGTCAACGCGATGTCGCCGCTGATCAAGGTCGGCAGCGGCGGTTCCGGCTCGAAGTGCGGCCGGTCCGCCAGCACCTTCTCCCACAGCTCACGGATGGCCTCGCGGCCCACCGTGGTGCTGCCGGGTGGGAAGGCCATCACCGCCTGCTCCTCGTACAGCGCCGCGATCCCGGCGGCGTCGCCGTCGTTGGCGCGTTCGACGAACAATCGGGTCAGGTCCTCTGGCTTGCTTGCCTTCTCGTCTTCTGTCATGAGTTCAGCCTGGACGACCAATGATCAGAAGTCCAACAGATAGTCGTGATGATTGCTAGAATCTCTGGTTATGGAACTGAGGCAGCTGGAGTACTTCGTCGCGGTTGCTGAGGAAGCCAATTTCACCCGCGCCGCGGAGCGGGTGCACATCAGCCAGTCCGGGGTCAGCGCGCAGATCCGGCAACTGGAGCATGATCTCGGCGCGACCCTGATCGACCGGTCGGGCCGGGCGGCCACGCTCACCGCTGCCGGTGCGGCCGCGCTGGAGCACGCCAGGGCGGCGCTCGGGTCGGTCCAGGCGCTGCGCCACGCGGTGGACGAGGTGACCGGGGTGATCCGCGGGCGGCTGGCCGTCGGCATGGTGAACGGGTGTACGGTGCTGCCGTTGTTCGATGCCCTTGCCGCCTTCCACCGGGCACATCCGGGTATCGAGATCGCCCTGTACGAGGACAATTCCGATCGCCTGATCGACGACGTCCGCACCGGTGCAACGGATCTCGCCCTCATCGGTGCCGCCGGGACGCCACCCGCCGGCCTCGGTGCGGTGTCGATCGTCAGCGAGGGACTGATCGCCGTTGTCCCGGTCGGGCACCCGTTGACCCGCCGACGGAAGGTCGCTCTCGCCGACGTCGTCGGATATCCGGTGGTCTGCATGCCGACGGGCACCGGGATCCGGACGGTCTTCGACAGATCTTGCGCGGCCAAGGGTCTCACCCCGAACATCGCACTGCAGGCGACAGCCGGGGACGCCGTCGTCGATCTGGCCGTCCGGGGTCTGGGCGTCGGTGTGCTCAGCGCCTCCATGGTTGCTGACGACGACCGCCGGAAGGCCGTCGCTATCGCGGACATCGACATTCCGGCGGTGCTGGCGCTGGTCTGGTCGCCGGCGCCGAGCCCGGCGCTCGGCGAACTGGTCCGGCACTGCCGCCGGGTGTTCGCGGCGCCGGAGCAGCCGGGCGCGCCGGTCGGTCAGCCCGTCCGGTAACGCAGCAGCACCACCCCGGAGCGGAACTGCCGGTTTTCCACCGGACGCAGCGCCGTCAGGGCCGTCGCGTCCGGGAACAGCCGCCGGCCGCGGCCGAGGACGACCGGGTAGACGAACAATCGGAATTCGTCGACCAGTCCGGCGGCGATCAGCGCGTGCACCAGGGTGATGCTGCCCGTCGTCACGATGTCCTTGCCCGGCAATGATTTCAACGATCGGATCGCCTCGTCGACGGCGCCGCGCAACACCGTCGTCGGCTCCCACTGGGGGTCGCGCAGGGTGGTGGAGACGACGTACTTGTTGACCTTGTCGAGGTAGTCGCTGATGCCGGTGGTGCCATCGGTCTGCTGTGGCCAGTAGCTGCGCATCTGTTCGAAGGTGAGGCGGCCGACCAGGAACCCGTCGGCCGCCTCACGCTGTTCGCGGATGGCCTGCTCGTGGTCGGATTGATCGACCTGTGACGGGCTTCCGGCCGGTCCGAACCAGTTATCGGTCGCCTCGACAACTCCGTCCAGGGTGATGTTCTCCGTGACGATCAGTTCTCTCATGCCACACCCGACTCTGCGGGTGGGTCACACTCATCGGTCGGCCAGCACTTCCAGGTAGTGCGGGTTGGTCATGATGCCCAGGATGTTCCCGAACGGATCGATCACCGATGCGGTGACGAACCCGTCGCCGCGTTCGGTCACCGGTTGGTGCTCGCGGGCGCCCATCGAGAGCAGCCGCGCCAGGCCGTCCTGGAGGTTGTCGACATGCCAGTACAGGATCTCGCCGGCCGGTGCCGGGTCCGTCGACGTGCCGGCGGGCAGGTAGTTGCTGTTGACCAGGCCGAGCTCGTGCTGGTAGTCGCCGATGCGGAATTCCAGGTAGGCGCCCGGGACCTCGAAGTACGGCTCGACGCCCAGCAGTTCGGTGTACCACCGCCCCGCGGCCGGCAGGTCGGCGGAGAAGTAGCTGACGGTGGCCATTCCTCGCAACATGGTGGTGTCCTTTCGGTGATGTTCCCCTGGTGAGTGGTTTCCCCAGTTGTCTTCCTGATCTCTGCTCGACAAGTCCAGCTTTCACCCCAAAGTGCTCATCCAGTGCGCACTTTTCGAAGGGGATTTGCCCGAGCGTTCCGCTCGGCCCGGTCCCGGTCAATGGCGGCGGGTGATCACCGTTCGGGGACCGAGCGGGGCCGGCGCACCTGCCCCGGTCACCAGGTGATGATCATCAAGCTCCGGCTGGTGCGCTCGGGCGGTTGTTGCTGCCTGGCTGATGCTCCGGCCCGGTGTCGGTGGGTCGGTCTACGGTGGCCCGAACACCAGAGCCCAGCCGAAAGGGGAGACGGTGACCACCCTGGAGAACCGTCCGAACGCCGCGCTGCTGGTCGTTGACGTGCAGAACGGCAACGTCGAGGGAGCTCACGAGCGTGACGCGGTCGTCGCCAACATCAGCGACCTTGTCGAGAAGGCGCGGCGGGAAAGGGTTCCCGTCGTCTGGGTGCAGCACTCCGACGAGCAGCTGGAGAAAGGGAGCGAGGGCTGGCGGATCGTCCCCGAGCTGATCCCCGGCGACACCGAGCCGCTCGTCGGGAAGAACTGGCCCGACTCCTTCGAGAACAGCACCCTGGAGACCGTGCTCTCCGGCCTCGGCGTCGGGCGCCTCGTTGTCGCCGGAGCGCAGACCGACGAGTGCATCCGTTCGACGCTGCACGGTGCGGTTGTCAGGGGATACGACGCGACCCTGGTCAGCGACGCGCACACCACGGAGGACCACACGGAATGGGGAGCGCCACCGCCGGAAGCGGTCATCGCGCACACGAACCTGTACTGGACCTACCACCGGGCGCCGGGGCGGACGGCCGGAACGGTCAGGGCCGAAGACGTCGCCTTCGGCGGCATATCCGCATGACGTTCGAGGCCGCGCTGGTGCGTCGGTCGGGCTCATCGTCGTGGGTTTCGCGCCGGTTCCCGTCGAGCACGCTCCAGCCGGCGCGGGAGCCTTCGGCGGGGTCCCGGTGACGGCCACGGTCGACGATATGCCCTGGAGCACCAGCGTGTGGAGGGATCGCGACAGCGGTTGGCTGCTGGCCGTGCCCGCCCCGGGTGCGGCGCGGCAAGGACGACGGCGAAACGGTTGTCGTGGCGATCGCGGTGGACGCCACCCGATTGTGGCCGGGGGTGCGCCTGCGCCGCCGTATCGTGGTCCGCGTGACAACGGTGTTGGTGGTGGAGGACGACCCGGCGATCTCCGGACCGTTGTCGCGGGCTCTGCAGCGGGAGGGCTATCGCGTGCTGCCCGTCGCCAGCGGCGCGGCAGCCGTCGGTTACTGCGCCGATCCCGGTGCCGAGGTCGCGCTGGTCATCCTGGATCTCGGCCTACCGGACCTGGACGGGCTGGAGGTGTGCCGGCGGATCAGGGCCTCCGGCCGGGACGTGCCGGTACTGATGCTGACCGCCCGGACCGACGAGGCGGACTTCGTCGTCGGCCTGGACGCGGGTGCCGACGACTATGTCGCCAAACCGTTCCGGATGGCCGAGCTGCTGGCCAGGGTCCGCGCCCTGCTCCGCCGCCGGGTGCCGGCGTTGATGGACATCGGCGGCGTGCGGGTGGATGCCGCGGCCCGACGCGTCGAGGTCGACGGGGTCGAGGTCGCGCTGGCCAACAAGGAGTTCGAGCTGCTCCGGGTGATGATGAGCCGGGCCGGGCAGGTTGTCACCCGCGAGGAGATCCTTGCCGAGGTGTGGAACGACCCGTCCATGAAGACCTCGAAGACGCTGGACATGCACATGTCGTGGTTGCGCCGCAAGCTGGCCGGCGCCCGTCCGACGGCGGAGGGTGCGGCGGAGGGCGACTCAGTCGGCGCGCCCGGACCGGGCGTGCCCACCGGGGTCGACCAGCGCATCTCGACCGTCCGGGGCGTCGGCTTCCGCTTCGAAACGGACTGAGCGCCCAGTGCGACGGCGGGTGTTGTTGTCGATCCTGCTGGTGATCGCT
This sequence comes from Nakamurella sp., assembly GCA_035633315.1. Taxonomy (GTDB): domain Bacteria; phylum Actinomycetota; class Actinomycetes; order Mycobacteriales; family Nakamurellaceae; genus Nakamurella. The sequence continues at coordinate 10,624 of DASQFG010000504.1, forward strand.
GCAACCGTGCTGACCCTGGGCGTGCCGTTGTCGATCATCTCCTGGCGGGTCGTCGACGACCTGATGCACCGTGACCTGGACACCAGGCTGGAATCGGTCGCCGCCTCGATCGCGAACCAGGCGGCGTCCTCCGACATCGATCTCGGCCAGCTCACCGCCGCCGTTCCGGCCGGCGGCCGGCTGGACATCAGGATGGCCGGGCGGATCGACAGGTCGATCGGTGCGCCACCCGGCGAACAGACCTATTCCGAGCAGCTGGTGATGGCCGGCGGCGGCCTGCTGCGGTTGTCGGTGCCGCAGGAGTATCTGCGCAACGAGCAGCGGACCGCGCTGGCGCTGGTGGCTGCGGCGATCGGGCTGTCGGTCGTGGTCGGCACGGGGGTGGCGCTGCTGACCGCGCGACGGCTGGTGACCCCGCTGACCGACGTCGCCCGGCGGGCCGCCCGGCTGGGTTCCGGCGACTTCCGCACCTTCCGGCGCCGCTACGGGGTCGCCGAGCTGGACCGGGTGGCCGACGTGCTGGACTCCTCCGCGCAGGACATCGCGGCGTTGATCGGCCGCGAGCGGGACCTGGCCGGCGACATCTCCCACCAGCTGCGGACCAGACTGACCGGGCTGCGGTTGCGGTTGGAGGAGCTGGCCGACTATCCCGACCCGCAGGTCGCGGAGGAGGTGCGCGAGGCGCTGGAGCAGACCGATCGGCTGGTCACCGTCGTCGACGACCTGCTGGCCAACGCCCGGTCCGAGCGCGCGTCCGGGGCCAGCGAGATCACCCTGGTCGACGAGCTGGCCGAGATCGAAGTGGAATGGGGTCCGCCGCTGCAGGAGCAGGGTCGCATCCTGTCGGTACGTTGCCCGCGCGACATCCAGGTCCGGGCCACGCCTGGCCGGCTGCGGGAGGCCATCGCGGTGCTGGTGGAGAACTCGCTCCGGCACGGCGCCGGGGGGGTCGGGATCACCGTGCGGACGCCGACCCGCGGGCCGGGATCGATGGTGGTGCTGGAGGTCGCCGACGAGGGCGCGGGAATTCCGGATGCGCTTGTCGCGCACGTCTTCGACCGGGGTATCTCGACGGCGTCGTCCACCGGCATCGGACTCGGCCTGGCCCGGGCCTTCGTCGAGGCGGACGGGGGGCGGCTGGAGCTACGCCGGGCGTCGCCACCGGTCTTCGCGATCTTCCTCGCGGTCGGCCGGGACGATCAGACTCCGGACGCCGGCGTTGCGCCGGGAGAAGGGGGAGGAAACGACGCGGTACAGGACGCGGTTCCCCCGGTGGGATCAGCGCTGGGCGCAGCGGGGGGATCCGGGTTGGGATCGGCCGGCAAGTCGGCGGGCCGATTACCGGGCGGTGTGCCGGTGACCCCGTCAGCGGGCAAACGGTAGCTCAGCGTCGTCGCCCGGCACGTCCGGGCCCGTCCGCGGCGCTTTGCTCGGCGCGGGCGACGTCCATCGGGTGGGGTTCGAGTTCCTCGGGAAAGACGAAACGCCGGTACGCCCAGAAGCGGAAAGTCATGCCGAGAATGGTGCCGATGACGTTGGCCGAAATGAAGTCGGCAACCGTCACGGTGAATCGCGGGTAATTCGACGCATTGAATCCGAAAACGTATTGCGACATTGCCAGTGGGATCAGGTTGATGAGCAATGCCAGGCCGTTGACCAGGAAGAACAGCATCGCCTCGTGGCGTGGTTCGCGTCCGCCGCGGCGCGAGAAGGACCATTCCCGGTTCAGCACGTAGCTGACGATGGTCGCCACCAGAATGCTGATGGCCTTCGCGGTGACGACCTTGTTTTCCAATACCGTGTGGGACATCAGGCTGAACAGCCCGACATCCACCACGTAGCAGACGCCGCCGACGACCAGGAATTTCGCCATTTCCCGGTATTTGACGGGCAGGCGCTCACGCACCGCTTCGATCAGGGACATTTGGCGAGTCTACGGGTAGTCCGTCCGTGATCAGACGGTTACGCACGGCCGAATCGGCTGTGAATGGGAATCCTCTCGACGCCGCAACCTGCGACCCGCTCGGACGTCGGCGGGGTGTCGGTGCAGGTCAGCGGACCGGACTAGCGCGCTGCGCCGGACGCGGTGGTCCGCGCCGTGCCGGCAGTGCTGGACGGTTCCGCGGAGCCCGGCAGGCCGGCAGGTGCTGCGGGTTTTGCGGGTTCTGCCGCCGGTGTCGGTGCGGTGCTCGGCTCGTCGCCAGATGGCGGTGCGCCGCTGGGCTCGTCGCCAGACGTCGGTGCAACCGGGGGTGACTCCGGCGGCTTCGACGCGGTCGCGGGCGGCGGCTGGGCGGAACTCTGTGGTGTCACGACCGCACCGTCGGCGGGAGTCCGGGCGGTCGCCGCCGTCGGATCGACGACCATCAACGGTGCCCCGTTCGCGTCGGTCACCGGCATCGACCGGCCGCCGGCGTCGACGGCGAACAGCGGCAACGACCCGGCGTGCTGGTCGCCAGAGAGGGTCAGCTGCAGGCCGGCGACCGCCGCGCCGGTGCAGGTGAGCTCGGTGGGATGGCCGGCCAGCAGTTGGCAGTTCGCGGGGTAGCCGGAGAACCAGGCCTGATCGGTGTGCAGCGCCAGGAGGTACCCGCCGAGGTCGGTGACCCCTGGGTACGCGGCCACGGCGACCTGAAGTCGGGCGGTTGATCCGGGGACCAGCGTGTCCTGGCGGTTCGCGGTGACGGCCCGTACGCCGCCGTCCACGGTCAACGGGACGTCGAGCCGCTGGTCGCCGCTGGTGAGCACGAGGCTGCCGCTGTGCGCGTCGGGCGCCGCCGTGAGCGCCGCCGTCACCGTGGTGGTCGCTCCGGGGGCAATCGGCGGCAGGGTGCAGGTCTGGCCGGCAGGGGAGCACAGCGCGCCGTCGCCGGCGGTGATCGCGCCGATCCCGATCCCCGCGGGTGGGGTCAGCAGCACGGTCCGCGGCTCCGACGGTTGGCCGCCGGTGTTGATGATCGCAACCGTCGCCGACGCGGAGCCGCCGGCCCGCAGCGGCGCGCTGACGTCGGTGACCTGCCAGTCGAGGGCGGCCGGCGTGTCGGCGATGAGGACGCGGACGGTGGTGCGGACGCTCTGCCCGCCGACGGTGAAGGTCAGCTCGCTGGCCTTGGCCTGCGCCCCGACCAACAGCGTGACGGCCACCGTCGTCGTACTGCCCGGCGCGACCGGCGGAACGGAACACGTGGTGGGGTGACCGGGCGTGCAGGTGGTGCCGCCGATCCGGTAGGACGCGACGTCGATGCCGGTCGGCAGGGTCGCGCCGAGCGTTGCGGCCTCGGACGCCGTGCCGCCGGCGTTGTGCACGGTCAGCGTCACGCCGCCCGACGCGCCGGCGGTCAGCGGGTCGCTGACCTGGGTGATGGCCGGCTCGAGCCGAGCGGGGGTGCGGGCGGCAGTCAGGCGGTGCCCGCTCTGGTCGGTGACCGGCACGTCCCGGCCACCGGCGTCGGTCGCGGTCAGCGGCAGTGATCCGGCGGGCTGATGCTCGCCGAGGATCAGCGGCAGCCCCGCGATGACCGGTCCGGCGCAGGTGATCCGGCGGGTCTCGTGGTCGTCGTCGGACTGGTCGTAGTCCGAGTGATCGTCACCGTGGTCGGTGCGCCGGGTGCAGCCCTCGGGCGCGCGGCCGAACGAGACGTCCCCTCTGCCCAGGGTCAGCGTGATCGCTCCTGGTGTTGCCACCGTTGTCTGCGCGGTCAGGGTGAGGGGGGTGGTTGATCCCTGGGTGAACGGACCGCCCGGCGTGCTGACGATGGAGGTCATGCCGGAGTGCACGACCAGGGGCTTGAGGGAGGCGGTGGCGCCGCCCGCGGACACGGTCAGCGACCCCTCCTTCGCCTGCGGTTCCGCAGTCAGCGCGATGCTCAGCTGCAAGCTCTGACCTGCGGTGATCGTCGGCAGCTGGCACGGAACGCGATCGGACGGCGTGCACGACGCGGCGGCTGGGTCGATCCCCAGGTTGATCGCTGCCAGGTCGATCCGCGCCACCGTGACACCCGGCGGGGTGGTCACCGTGATCGGCGCCGGTTGCGAGGCCTCACCGCCGTCGTTGGTCGCGGTCAGCGTGGCGGTTCCGGTGCCGCCGGCGATCGTCGGCTGGCCGGGCTGCAGCTCGGACAGCACCAGATGGGGGGGCGGAACGGGCGCGCCGACCTGCAAAGGGTGGCCGGCGCTGTCGGTGATGGCCATCCTCTGGCCGCCGGCGAACCGCGCCTGCAGCGGCAGCGGGCCCGCCGGTTGGTTTCTGGACACGAACAGCAGCAGGCCGTCGATGCGCGGTCCGGGACACTCGACGGCCTCTCCGGTGGAGTGGCAGTCGCGCGGGTAGCCGTTCACGTACACCCCGTCGACCTGCATCGGGAAGGTGATCGGGCCGGGATCGGTGACCCCGGACTGCAGGGTCGCATCCAGCCGCAGCGTGCTCGTGGCACCGGCCGGAAGGGCCGTGGCCGGAGTCGCGACCAGCAAGGACACCCCTGCCCTGATGGTCAGCTCGGTCGACACCGATCCGTCACGGGTGTCCTCGACGGACAGGGTGAACGTGCCCGTCTGCGCGGCAGGCCGCGCGGCCAGTGTCACGGTGATGCCGTCGCTGCGCGTCGGGTCGATCGGCGGCAGCACACACGGTTGTCCCGCCGTCGGTGTACAGGACGGCTGGCCGGCGACCTGGATCGAGGTCACGGTCACTCCGGTCGGTGTGGTGACGGTGAACGGCAAGGGCGTTGACCGCTGTCCGCCGCTGTTCGTGGCGGTCAGCGTCAGGGTGCCGGTAC
>DASQFG010000505.1:0-2057 GCA_035633315.1 Nakamurella sp.
GGGAGCGGCGCCACACGGAGGCGGACAGGTGCGCGACGGACCATCCGGGCGGGCCCCGGCAACGAATGGTCCTGCAAGAAGGCACCCGGCACGCACATTCACTCGCCGGGGCGAAAGGATGAGCCGATGCCTCCCCCGGAATCCCCGGTCCCGCGCCCGCCGGGCCACCCGCGACGGACTCTGACGCCCGTCCCGGACTCGGCCGACCAGCCCACCAGCCCCGAGGAACTACTCGGATTGACCGCGCTGGGGCAGGAACACGCCTTCGAGAAGCTCTATGACGCCTTCGCCGCCCGGGTCTTCGGACTGGCCCGCAGGATCGTCAGGGACCCCAGCCAGGCCGAGGAGGTCGCGCAGGAGGTCTTTCTGGAGATCTGGCGCCGGGCAAGCCGTTTCGATCCCGCCAAGGGCTCGGCGACATCGTGGATCATGACCCTGACGCACGCCCGCGCGGTCGACCGGGTGCGGTCGGCGCAGTCGGCCACCGATCGGGAGACCAAGGTCGCGCAGGCCTCCGTCGAGCGGGACATCGACACCGTCGTGGAGGCGGTGGAGTCAGGGCTGGAACGCCGCGCCGTGCAGCGGTGCCTCGGCACGCTCACCGAGCTGCAACGCGAATCGATCACCCTGGCCTACTACAGCGGCTATACCTACCGGGAGGTCGCCGAGTTGCTGACCGCGCCCCTGCCGACGATCAAGACCAGACTGCGTGACGGCCTCATCCGGCTCCGCGACTGCCTGGGGGTGGGGGCGTGACGACCATGACGTCCGATCCGCATCTGAACACCGGTGCGCTGGCGCTGGACGCGATGCCGGACGACGAGGCGACCGAGGCCATCGCACACATCGAGGGTTGCGAATCGTGCGCCGCCGAGCTCGCCGGCTTCCTGGAAACCGCGGCACTTTTGGGCTCGGTCGCGTCCGAGGTCCCGCCGGCGTCGTTGCGGCGCGCGGTGCTGGCCGCCATCGCGATCACCCCGCAGTTGCCGCCGGTCGTCGGTCAGCACGAGCGGCACGAGCGACCCGGCCCACGGCACGCACAACCCGACGACGAGGCAACCGATGCGCCGACACCGCCAGCTGAAGGCCCACCCCCGACGAACGGCACCGTGGTGCCGTTCCGCCGACCCTGGTACCGGCGTCCCGCGGCGTTCATCGCGGCCGCGGTGGCGGCGGTGGTGGTCGGTGGCGGTGTGGTGGTCGCGGTCAACCGCACGTCAAGCCCACCCGAACAGCAGGTTGCGCTGGAGCAGTGCGTGCAGCAGGCCGGGGACGCCCAGGTGCTCAAGCCCGCCGACGGGCAGGGCGAGGTCAGGTATGCCCCGTCGTGCGATGCGGCCCTGGTGGACGTGTCGGGTCTGCGTGACCTGCCGGCCGACCGGACGTACCAGCTCTGGGTGCTGGCCGGCTCGAACGCGAGGTCGGTGACGCTGCTGAACCAGGCGGCTGAGGGTCAACCGCAGGTGTGGGCGGCGCCGACTCAGCCCGGTGACACGGCAATCGGCATCACCGAGGAACCCGCAGCCGGTTCCCCGCTGCCCACCTCGGATCCGATCTGGGCGGTCACGCTGCCGGCGTGACGATCGCGGGCCGCGGGTGGCACGGTGTGGGATCGTGCTCGGATGGAGGACTACATCCGGGTGAACCGTGAGCTGTGGGACGAGCGGGCGCCGGCGCACGCGGCGTCGGTCGACTACGGACTGGACAGGTACACCGACCCGGGGTACCTGTCCGACGTCGTGCGCTTCGACCTGCCGCTGCTGGGCGACATCGCGGGCCTGCGCGGTGTGCACCTGCAGGCCCGCAAACAGGGCTGACGGCGCGATGATGTCAGACGGCCGGTGATCGGTGCGCGCGTGCAACCGAAGTACCGATACGGTCCGTCCATCCGTTACGGCAGGAGGGTCAGTGGGGCCGGAAGAGGAGGCGGAGTTCGCCATGTACGTCACCGCCCGACGGGATCGGGTACGCCGGACGGCGTACCTGATCTGCGGCGACTGGCATCGCGCCGACGACCTCACGCAGATCGCCTTCGTCAAGCTCTACGGCGCCTGGCA
>DASQFG010000506.1:0-3055 GCA_035633315.1 Nakamurella sp.
GTACAGTGGTCGAAGATGCCGACCAACCTGGCCGGCATCGAGGTCGTTGCTGTGAACGCCAACGATGGCGTCTCACCTTCTTGACAGATGTCTCCCTGATCGAAAGGGCATCGCGAGTCGGCCCAGCACTGCGGCCACCGCTACCCCACCGACAGGACACCTGATTTCTTCATGACCAACCCCCGTTCTTCCGCGCGCGCTCGTTCCGCCGCGCCCTCCGACCGACGCACCCCCGCGGCCGGCGACCGCTTCGCACCGGCCTCCGGCGACCGACAATCCGGACGCCGGCACAACGGCTCCGAAACCCCTTCCCGCCACAGGGCTTCCCGGCCGGCCGGTCCGGCCGGCGCATTCTCCGTCGGCGCGTTCTCCTCCGGCGCACAGAGCACCGGGCCGCTGACCACCGGCACCATGCCGGCGATCGCGCGTCCCAGCTCCTCCCGGCCCGCCGACCGGCTGAACCGCCAGGCACCGGCGCCCGTCAGCGCGCTGCCCACCAGCCGCAACGAGGGCCGCAGGCGCCGTCAGCGCGGCGCGGAGTCCACTCTGGGCGCGACCATGGCAACCGCCCGGCCCGCCCAACTGCCCGCCTTCGTTCCAGCGGATCCCGGCCAGGAGGGCCTGAGCTTCGCCGAGCTGGGCGTACCCACCCCGCTGCTCCCGGCGCTCACCGGGCTCGGCGCCGTCGACCCGTTCCCGATCCAGTCCGCCACCCTGCCCGCCACGCTGGCCGGCCGGGACGTACTCGGGCGCGGGAAGACCGGTTCTGGCAAGACCATCGCCTTCGCCATCCCGCTCGTCACCCGGCTCACCGGAGGGAAGCGGACCCCTCGCCGGCCGCGCGGTCTGATCCTGCTGCCCACCAGGGAACTCGCCCTGCAGGTGCAGCGCACCGTGGAGCCGTTGGCGCAGGCCGCCGGGCTCCGCACCGTGGTGGTCTTCGGCGGTGTCGGCTACGGCAATCAAACGGCTGCCTTGCAGCGCGGCGTCGACATCGTCATCGCCTGCCCCGGCCGGCTGGAAGACCTGATCAGCCAACGGTTCTGCGATCTGAGTGCGGTCGAGGTGACCGTGCTGGACGAGGCCGACCACATGGCCGATCTCGGCTTCCTGCCCGGTGTCCGGCGCATCCTGCGCGCGACACCCGCTGGCGGCCAACGGATGCTGTTCTCCGCGACGCTGGACAACGGGATCTCAGTGCTGGTCAACGACTTCCTGTCGAACCCGGTGCTGCACGCGGTGGACGACGTGACCTCCCCGGTCGCGGCGATGAGCCACCACGTGTTCGCCGTCAGCTCGGCCGAGCGGACCCAGGTGATCCGGGAACTGGCCGCCGGCCAGGGTCGCCGGCTGCTCTTCACCCGGACCAAGCACGGCGCCAAGAAGTGGGCGGCCACGCTGAGCAAGTACGGTATCCCGGCGGTGGACCTGCACGGCAACCTGTCGCAGGGCGCTCGCGAGCGCAATCTCGCCGCATTCTCCTCGGGGTCGGCCAAGGTGCTCGTTGCCACCGACATCGCCGCCCGCGGCATCCATGTCGACGACATCGAACTGGTCGTGCACCTGGACCCGCCCACCGAGCACAAGGCGTACCTGCACCGTTCCGGGCGGACCGCCCGCGCCGGAGCCGGCGGCACGGTGGTCACCGTGATGCTGCCCGAGCAGGCCGACGACGTCCGCAAGCTGATGAAGCAGGCCGGCATCGCCGCCGCCACCATCCCGGTGACGCCGGGGCACCCGGCGATCAACAAGATCGCCGGCTGACCGGCTCCAACCGCTGACCGCGCCGGCGCTCACGAGCGCCGGCGCGGTGATGTTGGGGTAGCCGCGCTTTCGATGGCCGCGAACATGCGGCGCCGGGTCCGGGACGGCCTGCCCGTCCGACGGAGCATCGCATCGACCGCTCGACTCGGCGCCGCTTCTACGACTGGGCGCCGGTTTTCGGGTCCCCGCGCTCGACTCGGCCCCGCTTTTCACGACTGAGCGCCGGTCTATTCTGGCGCCGGGAACATGAAACCGGCGCTCAGTGGGACTCCTGGCTTCCGGAGCGCGCCGTCCTGATCGGCATCGCGCCGTCCTGATCGGCACGGGCCGGGACGACGGGCAACCGGCGGCTCGCCCAGAGCTCGTCGGCGGGGTCCAGCGGAGCGAAATAGCCCTGCACCTGCTCGTCACTGACGTCCGCCAACCGCGGCGGGTCCCAGCGCGGCCTTCTGTCCCGATCGATCAACCGCGCGCGGATCCCCTCGGCAAGATCGTGGTGGTGCAGGAACCTCACGGACACCCGCAGGTCCTGGGCGAGCACCTCGTCCAGCGTCATCGATGCGGCGCGGCGGACCGCGGCGAGGGTCACCTTGAACGACGTCGGGCTCATCGTCGACAGGTGCTCGCCGGCCTCCTGGGCCGATGGAGCGGGATGCTCCAGCAGGCGACGCAGTATCGTGCTGACGTCGTCGCCGGCGTAGCACTCGTCGATCCAGTCCCGCTGGAACTGCATGGTCTCAGGCGGTGGGTGCTCCCCGAAATCGGCCAGGCCGGCGATGTCGGCCGGCTCGGTCAACGCAGTCGCCCGCAACTGCTCGGTCAGCGCCGGCAGCCGGTCCGAAGGCAGGAACCGATCGGCCAACCCGGCGGAGATCGCGTCGGCCGCGCCCAGTCGGGCACCGGTCAGTGCTGCGTGGGTGCCCAGTTCGCCGGGCGCCCTGGAGAGCAGATAGAGGCCACCGACGTCCGGTACCAGTCCGATCGCCGTCTCCGGCATACCGACCTGCGACGATTCGGTGACGACGCGGATGCTGCAGTGGCCGGAGATACCGACTCCGCCGCCGAGGGTGATGCCATGCATGTAGGCGACGATCGGCTTGCCGAAGTGGGCCAGCTCCGAGTTCATCCGGTACTCGTCGGCCCAGAACGTCGGCGGCGCAATGGCTTCCCCACGGATCCCGTCGTAGAGCAGCCGGATGTCGGCGCCTGCGCAGAGACCCCGCTCGCCCGCGCCGTCGATCAGGATCTGCGCGACCTGTTGATCTTCGGCCCACCTGCCCAACGCGGATCG
>DASQFG010000507.1:0-1639 GCA_035633315.1 Nakamurella sp.
TGCGTTCCAGCAGGTAGTCATACCCCGGGTGCAGCAGCCCGTGCAGCATCAGGAACGTGATCAGCGGGCGGGTGGAATCGTTGGCGGACAACCGGACCGCCAACGGCTCCCGCGCCCACAGCGCCGGGTCGGGCCAACGCGCGAAGAACGCCCGGGCACTCGACCAGTACGCCGCCGGGCGACCACCGCGCCGCCGCAGGTGCTCGTGATACGCCGCCAGCAAGGCCGCCGGCTGCGACGTCGTCGTCGTCGTCCACGACGGCGACACTCGCCGTGACGAGACCGACTGCCGGCGAGCGGGCGGTTCAGGCGTGGTCGCGGATGCGGGCGCGGGCAGCATCGAACTCGGCCTTCACATGCGCAGGAGCCAGGTGGATATACCTGGCGCAGGTATCGACATGGGCATGCCCCATCAGCGCCTGCATCACCGCCAGATCGATTCCGGCCTCCGCCAGGGCTGTCCCGAAGCAGTGCCGTAGTGCGTGTGGATGCCCGCCGGCCACCCCGGTGATCACCCGGTGGTAGCGGAACACCGCCCGCAACCCGGCCGCCGTCAACGGCTGTCCTCGGGTGGGGCCCTTGGCCACGATGAACAGCCGGTCGCTGCCGGTCTCGGGTCGCTCCGCCAGCAGGTAGACCTGGATCACCGATGCGACGTCGGGGTCCAGCGGAACCCGCCGTTCCCGCCGGCCCTTGCCGGTCACCAGCAGCCACCGGCCACCGATGTCGACGTCGCCCACGTCCAGGGCCAGGACCTCACACGAACGCAACCCGCAGTAAAGCATCAGCCCGGCGATCGCCCGGTCGCGCCAGGAGGTGAAGCTGCCCAGCAGCGCTCCCGCCTCGGCCGCCGTCAGCACCTGCGGCAGACGATGCGGCTCCCGCAGCCGCAGCGACGAGCGAGGCTTACGACGGCGGGCCACATGCGCCAACAACCCGGTGCGCTCACCCGAGGCTGCTCGCCGCCCGGCCCGCCCCGGTGGCACCGGGCTGACCAGGCTCGGGTCACGCAGCGCCCGGAACGCATACAGCCCGCTGATCGCGGCCAACCGCCGGTTGATCGTGGTCGCCGCGTACTGATCGAGGCGGCGCCCGTCCAAGGTGGTGACGCTGCCACCTCGGCCCGGGACGCTGGCCCGGCGACAGAAACCCAGGAACCGCAGCAGCACGTCCGTGGTCACCGCGCCCAGGCCGACCCCCTCGGCGGCCAGCCACCGGCAGAACGCCAACAGGTCGAACCCGTAGGCCCGCACCGTCCGCGGAGAATAGTTCCGATCACTCAAATAGGCCAGATAATCATTGACCAGCGCGAATTCCCCCGAACCCGTACCGGCGACCATCCAGCCGCCGTCCCGCTGCAGTTCAAGCCGCAACGAGGAGTTCGACTCGTCCACAAGCAACAGGTGTAGTCCCACCGACCCATCCCCGGCATCCACCGAACACCCGAGGCGAAACGGCTCCGACCAGCACGTTCACCGATCGATAGCCGGTTAAGAGGCAAATCCCCGTTCGGCCCACCGATTGCAGCAGACCCAGTTCCTTGAGAGTCTTCGCGAACTCCTCCGACGTGTAGTTCGAGCCTCGATCGGAGTGGAAAACCGCACCGGACGGCAAGGGAAGGTTCCTCGCGGCCATGCGA
>DASQFG010000508.1:0-3182 GCA_035633315.1 Nakamurella sp.
GCAGAGCGTCCAGCACCAGGTGCGGGTCATTGCTCTCCAGCGCGGTCACCAGCTCCTCGTGCCGCCGCAGGCCCTCCCCCGGCCCCATCAGTGACGCCTCCAGCCGCAGGTTGACGGCCATCGGACGCTGCAGTTTGAGCAGGATCGGTTCCAGCGCCAGATCAAGCTGGCGGTTGCCGGCCAGCGAGACGATGGCCGCGTGGAAATCGCGGTGCGCATCGTCCTTGGCCAGCTGATCGCCGAACTCCTGCGCCGACCGCATCCGTTCCAGATGCAACCGGACGTCGGCCAGCGGGTCAATCCCCGGTCGCGCCGTCAACGGCAGGGCGGCGGTCACCGCGTACCGCTCCAGCACCGCGCGCACCTCGAAAAGCTGCCGGATGTCCTCTTCCGACCAGGTGGCCACCCGGGCACCCCGGCGCGGCAGGTGTTCGACGAGCCCCTGCTGGGCCAGCAGTCGCAGCGCTTCCCGCAGGGGCGCGCGACTGATCGAGAACCGTTGCCGTATCTGCTCTTCGATGAGTCGTTCGCCCGGTTCCAGGGCCCCACTGAGGATCTCGTCACGCAGCTGCCGGGTGGTCACCTCGACCAGGCTCGGGGCGAACAGTCCGACCGCGGCGGGATCGGCACTCATCGGTCCTGTGCCTCCCCTCCGGCGACTGCGCGGGCCCGATGGGCGGGCGATGGATTCGCGATCTAGGTCACAGTGTAGGAGGCAACGCAGAAACCCCGGCCCACCGGTTGAGCTCCGATGGCCGGGGCGGTTCTGGGGGATTTCGGCGGGAGATCTCGAAATCAGGCGGTGGTCTTGACGAGGTGGCAGGTCGCGTCGATGGCGAACCACTTGCCGTTCAGCCCCTGGCCGTTGGCATCGCCCGGAGCGTTGTCGCCGGCGTAGTAGTACAGCGCCCACTTGCCCATCACCAGTTGCAGGCTGCCGTCGGGCCGCTGGATGGTCTTCGCGCCCGACGCCTGCAGCTCGTCGGAAATGGTGAAGTCGGCGGGCACGGTCAGCGGCGGCCACGCCTTGGCGCAGGCGTCGAAGCAGGCGGTCTGGCCCTCGGGGTCGTCGGTGAAGGCGTACAGCGTGTGGCCGTTCGCGCCGACCATCACCTCACCCAGATTGCCGACCTGGGCAAGATCGACGACCGGTCCCTCAGCCTGCGGCGCCGGAGCCGCGGCCGGCGCGGGGGGAGTAGCGGGCGCGGGAGCCGGAGCGGCGGCGGGAGCAGGAGCGGCGTCGGCCGGGCCCTTGACCAGCTTGCCGTCGGCACCGACCGCGAACCACTTGGTGCCGACACCCTCGCCGTTGGTCTCGCCCGGCGCACCGTCACCGACATAGAAGTAGAGCGGCCACTTGCCGACCTTCAGCTGCTTGCTGCCGTCCGGCCGGTCGACCGTCGTCACCAGCGCGGGGTCCACCCCGGCAGGCACCGTGAACCCGGCATCGACCATCAGCGCCGGCCAGGCAGTCGCGCAGGCATCGAAGCAGGTGCTGGTGCCGTCGGCGTCATCGGTGAACCCGTACAGCGTGTGCCCGTTCGCGCCGACCAGCACCTGGCCGAGCGCCCCGGCCTGCGCCAGGCTCGCCGGCGCAGGTGCCGCCGGCTTGACCGCCGCCGGCGCCGAAGCGGCCGCCGATGGTGCTGCGGCGCCGGCACTGTCGCCCTTGACAAGGATGCCGTCGGCACCGACCGCGAACCACTTGCCGCCGACTCCCTGGCCGTCGGAGCTGCCCGGAGCGCCGTCACCGGCGTAGAAGTAGACGGGCCACTTGCCGATCTTCAGCTGCTTGCTGCCATCGGGACGGTCGACCGTGCTGACCAGCGCGGGATCCACGCCCGGTGGCGGGACGAAGCCGCTCTGCACGGTCACCGCGGGCCACGCGGTGGCGCACGCGTCGAAGCAGGTGCTGGTGCCGTCGACATCGTCGGTGAACCCGTACAGGGTGTGGCCGTTCGCGCCGACCAGCACCTGGCCGAGCGAGCCGGTCTCGGCCAGGCCGGCCACCGGCTTCGCTGCAGTCGAATCCACCGCCGCAGCCGCGGAAATTGTTCCCGTACCAGCGATCTGACTGCCTTGGCCGCAGGCCGACAGCAGCAGACCGGCAGCCACGATCGCAATCGGGGCGGCCAGAATCGTGCGCAGTTTCATCGCGAAACCCTTTCGGAATTGGACCAAGTCAGGTGGTGGGCCGGGGTGGTGGTCCGCTCGATTGCCCGGCACCCTGCAATACGGGGGCCGGGGCCAAACGGTTCGCGGGTTTCTGCGAGAACCGTGACGGCCGCGCGCACGTACTTCCTGTCATGACGTCAAGCGGGTTCTTCCTCGCCGGGGGTGCGGGCACCCGAGCCCGGTCCGGGCGGCTGAACTACCCTCATCCTGGTGCTGAGCCAGGAGGACATCGGACGCTTTCGCGCCGGCGACTCCGACGCGGTGCGCCTGGTGTACCGGGAGTACAGCCGACTCGTCTACGCGGTCGCCAGAAACCTGCTCGGCTCGCCGCAACTGGCCGAGGAAGCCACCCAGCAGACCTTTCTCAAGGCCTGGAAATCCGCGGCGACGGTCGACCCCGGGCGGGACCTTGCTCCGTGGCTGGCCACCATCGCCCGCCGGACGGCGATCGACATCCATCGGCAGGAGTCACGGGAGAAGGCCGGCAACCTGGAGGACGTGCCGGTCGCGCACCCGGCGATCGTGCAGCAACCGGCCGCGATCGAGCGCACGTACGACGTGTGGCAGGTTCGCCAGGCGTTGGACGAACTGCCGCCGGACGAGCGGGTGATCGTGCAACTGCAGCACCTGGAGGGGCTCACCCAGACTGCGGTTGCGGAGCGGCTCAACGTCCCGGTCGGGACCGTGAAGTCGCGGGCGCACCGGGCACACAGGAAACTCGCGGCGCGCCTGGGCCATCTGCGGGAGGGCTTCGATTGACGCACTGACCGGCCCAGCCGGTCGCCGCCGCGAAACGGCTCCGACCAGCACCGATCGACACAACTCGAGCACAGATCGACACAGCAGAAGACGTACCGTGGGACACCGGGATGGGAAGGAGGTGAGCAGCGATGGCACCAGCGGTTGACGGGCACGGCGGTCGGCACAGCGCCGACGACAGCGCGACCGACGAGGCCAGGGTGAGCTACCTCAGTGGCGACGCGGACGTCGTGCTGGACGCGGCCGAT
>DASQFG010000509.1:0-1622 GCA_035633315.1 Nakamurella sp.
CCGATCCGGTGCTCGCGTGGGCTGATCCCCCGCACCCGCTTGAAGGCGGCGCTCAGCGCGAAAGCGCTGCCGTAGCCGACCTGTCGGGCAACGGCGCCCACCGTGGCATCGGGTTCGCGGAGCAGATCGGCGGCCACCGCCAGCCGCCACCCGGCGAGAAAGGACATCGGCGACTCGCCCACGAGTTCGGTGAACCGGCGGGCCAGCGCGGCGCGGGAAACGCCGGTGGCGGCGGCCAGCGAGGCCACCGTCCACGGAGCCGCCGGATCGTTATGGAGCATCCGCAACGCCTTGCCCACCACCGGGTCCCCTTGCGCCAGGTACCAGGCCGGCGCGCGTGCGTCGGGCCGGGCGAACCAGACGCGCAACACGGCGATCAACACCAGATCGAGCAGCCTGTCGAGCACGGCCTCCTGCCCGGGTTCGTCCTTGACGATCTCGCCGGCGAGCAGCGGTACCAGTGGGCTGTGCCACTCGTCCCCGCGAACCAGCAGCAACCCCGGCAGCGCGTCCAGCAACCGCCGGCTGACCTCGCCCCGCACCTGATAGGTGCCGGTCAGCATGACCACCGCGCCGTCGCGGCTGTTGCCCCAGGTCCGGGCGCCCAGGTCGATCATGGTGGTCATCTCCTCGCCGTCGATGATCTCGCACCGCTGACCGGGATGGACGATGACCTGCGTTGGGGTGGTTGGCTTGTCGGCCACGGTGTACGGCTCGGGACCGCGCAGCACGGCGACGTCGCCGGCGCGGAGCATCACCCGTTCGCCGGCATCGGGAAGCACCCATGCCTCGCCCCTGACGATCGCCACCAGGGTCAGCGGCGCCTCGTCCTGGACGCGCAACGCCCACGGCGGGTCGAGGACGGAACGGAGCAGGAACGCCCCCCGAGCGCGCGGGCCGTCCAACAGGGCTGTGACGGCGTCCATCGGCAGAATGTAGCGCATCGTGAGACGCAGGAGTATGTAAATGCGCTTCTGAACCATGGATCGTCTCAGTGACCTGCCGTGTACTGAAGGTATGACCAGTCACCAGCACCCCGACCACCTCACCCTGATCACCGGCGGTACCGGCAAGACCGGCCGCCGGATCGCCGATCGCCTCACCGCGTGCGGACGGCCGGTTCGGATCGGCTCACGTTCCGGAACGCCCGCGTTCGACTGGGACGACCAGGCGGGTTGGGCTGCCGCCCTGGAAGGCGTGCATGCGGCCTACCTTTCGTACTACCCGGATCTGGCGGTTCCCGGCGCGGCATCCACCGTTGCCGCGTTCGCCGCGGCCGCGGTCGATGCCGGCGTTCGACGGTTGGTGCTGCTAACCGGCCGCGGCGAAGACGGCGCGCAGCAGGCAGAACGAGCGGTGCTCCACTGTTTACAGGGCACCGAAGCCTCATTGACCATTCTGCGATGCAGCTGGTTCAACCAGAACTTCAGCGAGGACCATCTTCTGGAACCGATTCTCGATGGCCTGGTCGAGTTGCCGGCCGGTTCGGTGGCCGAGCCGTTCGTCGACGCCGACGACATCGCCGATGTGGCCGTCGCGGCCCTGACGGACGGCCGGCACGCGGGTCAGCTCTATGAACTCACTGGCCCGCGACTGCTCACCTTCGCGGAGGCGGTCGCCGA
>DASQFG010000510.1:0-2160 GCA_035633315.1 Nakamurella sp.
GCGCCGACCGGGCCCGAACCTGCCGGTCCGCCGCCGTCGCCGCTCTTGAGGCGCGCGGCCTGGCTGGCGTGGCTGACCGCAGCGGCGGCGCTGGTGGCCGCGGGAGCGGAGCTGTGGCGGTTCCTGCTGATGATCGACGGACGGACCAGGGTGCTGTCCGCGACCGAGGTGGCGACCAGCGATGCCCTGGTGGCGGCAGTGAGCGTCGCCGTGCTGGCTTTCGCGATCCTGACCGCGGCGATCGCTGTGACGGCGCTGATCCGTACCCATCGGTGGGCCGCGGTGGCCTCGGGACGAGCCCCGTCGCGGAGCGCGGGCGCGGTGGCTGCCAGGCTCCTGGTGCCTGGATGGAATGCGTACGGCGCCGGGCAGATCCTGGTCGAGATCGACACCCTGCTGGGCCCGCGGGACGAGAACAGGCCAAGGGCGCCGGCGTTCCGGCTGGTGCTGCTGTGGTGGTTCAGCTGGATCGCCAACGCCGTGCTGGTCGTGGTGGCCCTTGGCCGCGGACTGGGTGGCAGCTTGCAGGCCGTTGCCGACACGGTCGAATTGCACATCGCGGTCGACCTGTCGGCGGCGCTGGTGGCCGGACTGGGCGCCCTGGTGCTGCGCGGGTTCGCCCGACTGATGGACGGTCCGCGGCTGCGCCCGAACAAGTGGGTGGTGCAGCCGCCCGCTCCGACCCGGCCAATGCGGCCGACGCCAGTGCTGGCCCCGGCCTCCTCGCCGGCGGTTCCCTCCCCGCCCGCCTCGTCTCCGTCCGGCGACGGTCCGACCCCGGACTGACCCGCGCGAACTCGTGTGTCGGACGCCGGACCGAGCATGGACCAACCCGCCCGCCTGGTCGGCTACCGTGGCCCGGTGTCCAAGAAGACCCAACGACGGGCGTCCGGAACGCTGACGGCGTCGACAGCGTCGACGGCGGGTGAGTCCACCGAGAACCCGCGCCGGCCCTGCCCGTGCGGATCCGGCAAGCGCTACAAGGCCTGCCACGGGGCCGCCGACGCCGCCGACATGATCATCACCCGGCCGTTCGCCGGTCTGGCTGCGGAAACCGAGCTGATCGCGCTGCGGGAGTTCGTCCCGTCAGGCTCGGTGCCCCTGACCTTGCTGGCGGCCGTCACCGAGACCACGGACCGGTCGGTCACGCTGGCCAGCGTGCTCCCTGGGGCCGCGGCGGCGCTGGCCCGATCCGACGGATCGGTGCTGCTGGGCATGCAGGTGCAGACCCATTCCGGTGATCTTTCCCGCGACCTTGCCGCGGCACTGGAATGGGGGCTGGCCGCCGAACCGTCGACCGTGCTGTCCGTCGTCGGCCGGGCCAGCGTCGGCCCGCGACTCGGCGACATGGTCGTCGATGAGCCGCTGGAGGTCACCGTGCACCCGGACTTCTCCTGGTGGCTGGAGGAGGAGGCCGAACCCGGCAGTGAGGTGGCGTTGTCGCTGGAACGGGCGAATTCGGCGATCACGCCGACCTCGAGGGTCGCCGGGCTGCCCGGCGCCTACTGGGTGGACGCCGGGGACCGCGCCCACCTGCGCTGGGTCCGGCCCGAGGATGAGCAGCCGCTGATGGCCGCGCTTGCCCGGCTGGCCGTCGCCGACGAGCTGGGCCTTGGCGAGGGATCGCGGTACGTCGGGTCGTTCCGGGCGCACGGGCGACTGGTGCCGGTGTGGGATCTGGACCACGACGCGCACCCGACCGAGTGGGACGCGCCGGCGCTGGCCTTCGCCGGCCGCCTCGAGCGGGCGCTGCAGTCCGATGCGCCGCTGAACGATGCCGAACGCCGCGCCCGCGACGGCATCCTGGGCCGCCAGGTGACCCTGCGCTGAGGGCTCGGATCAGCGGGGTCAGGGCAGCCAGCCGACGTGCCCCTTGAGCAGTGCGTAGCCGACGAAGGCGGCGATGTCGAGCAACGAATGCGCGATCACCAAAGGCCACAGCCGCCGGGTGCGCTGGAAGAACCAGGCGAACACGACCCCCATCACCGCGTTACCCAGGAAGCCGCCGAACCCCTGGTACAGGTGGTAAGAGCCACGCAGCACCGCGCTGATCGCGATGGCCGCCCACGCCGGTACCCGGAGCTGCTCGAGCCTGGTCAGCAGGTAACCGACGACCAGGGCCTCCTCCAGGAAGCCGTTCTCGATCGCGGCCAGCACCAG
>DASQFG010000511.1:0-21341 GCA_035633315.1 Nakamurella sp.
GCCGCCGGTATTTGCTGAGAGATCGGACCTGCACGGCACCGCCGGGCGCGCACGGATGCAGACTCTGCGCCTCATCGATGTGGCCGCGGATGTGGATGCCCAGCTGCTCCAGTACCGCCCAACCGTGCGCAGGCTTGAGCAGCTTCTTGTCGACGGTCTCCTCCTGGGTCCTGGGTAACGGCCACAGCTATTCTGCGGAACTCATTGCGGAGCCAGCCACGGCCGGGCAGCCTGCGACGAGACGTGCGATCGAACTGCTCAATGGTCGCCCGCCCGGAACACCGTGGACCTCAACTGAACTTGCCGCCGCAGTTGCCGTCAGCGCCCAGAGTCTGCAAACCGGATTCCGCAAGATGACCGGCAGTTCGCCCATGGCTTACCTGCGAGGTGTCCTACTCGAGCGAGCCCACCAAGACCTGACACGGCCTTGTCCGCAACATACAACGGTCAGCCACATCGCCCACACCTGGGGTTTCCTGCAGGTCGGCCGATTCAGTTCGGCATACCAGCGATGCTCGGCGACCGACCCCCACACTCTGCGAGGTCAAGGGGAGGTCAAGGGGTAGGCCGAACGCCGAATCAGGCTTTCCCAGAGCGGCAGTACAGGCCCCGGTCTTCAGCGTCCTACGCGAAATCTCGATTCCATCGCTCCGTCACCTGAAGGGACACCCGTTTGGCCCTTTCTGACCCGGTTGGTTGCTGCTGGCGTCCGTCCACGGTCGACCCGAGTCAAATTTGTAATTGTGTCGCACTCACATCAGTGATTACCCACAGCACACGGAAAATCACTGTAAGTGAGAGTAGGCTGAGCAGGACGTTGCGTGGCCGAGCGTTGAGGGGTCTCGGCCAACGGGTCGGAATCACCAATGCGCCACCACAAGCCTATCCACGTCGGACCGGCCTCTCGGCCGCTCGTCCGGGCAAGTCAGGAGCCAATTCAAGTCAAATGCGATCGGCCAGCCCCTTGCCGTTCAGGGAATCTCCCGGAGATCCAAAGTGACCAGAGCCCCGTCCCACCACCCAACCGCAGGCCCGTCGGAAACAACCGATGATCCCCGTCGGAAACAACCGGATGATCCCCGTCGCCGAACATGGTCCGCCCGGACAGAGCATCGTCGGCGGCGCGCTGTACCCGTTTGCAGGCGGGGTGACCAGGTCGAGCCGCACTCTGCCACGGAGCGACGATACCGATCGCAGCTACTGACGCTGGCGACTCTTCGAACCGAAATTCGGTCGACGTTCAAAGCCCCGGCCCGGTCGTCGACGAAAGAGTGCCGCCGGCCGGGCCGGTTTCCACCACGGAGACCAGCTTCCGGAGTGCCCGAAAACGAATGGAGAGCCCAGCTGTGTGCCTGACCTTGGCCAATGTCGCGTCGCGAGAACATGATCACGTCGACCGACCAGCACGGGAGCACCTTCGCCTATCCAATGAGCGCGGCCTTCCCCACTGCGGTCCCTGATGCCCTGTCGAGTCACCTGCGGCGCAGCCGAGCCCGATGTAGTGGCGCGATTCTCACCGGAGTTGAGGGGTCGATGATCGAACAGCGGCCGTTGTGCGCCGCGGGCCAACCTGCCTGGCAATGGGACCGTCCGAGCACGCCGCGGACAGCGTGATGTCGGCCGCGTCACCCGACCACAGATATCCATCTCCAGAGCAGGGCGCATTGGATCAGTATGTGGTCACGCAAATGCTCCTGGTCTCGGACGGTTCGTTGCCGCTGGTGCAGGCAGAATTCCACTACCGGTTGTGCGACCCATTCGCCGTCCAGCTGCGCTTGTCACTAGACCGATTCCATGCCATCAGCTGGACCTTCAGCCGTGACTTGTTGATTGCGGGAGTCAGCCGACCCAGCGGACTCGGCGACGTCCGGATATACCCCGGCGGAGATGGTGTGCTCATCGAACTCCGATCAGCGCCCGACTCGCCCGCTGTCCTGCTTGCCGATCGCCGGCACATCGAGCAATTCTTGCGTCGCAGCGTGTCCATCGTTCCGATCGGATCGGAGATCGAGCGTTACGACATCGACTCCGGCCTTATCCGCCTGAGCAACGGAAAAGGCCGACCCCGCGGGATATAGGAAACACGATGGAGAATCGAGTCCATACTCCAACTCGGCGTACGTAGATCCAGCGCGCCGAACCGCTGGTGGGCTTCGCCGTCGTCCTCCTTCCGAGAAGGGCCCGATGACAATCGAACCAGAAACTGCCGGCAGTCCCCTGAGGCCTCGGTTCAATCGCCGTCCTGCCGGTTCGTCAATCTGCGACTATTGACGCCAACGGTTGCAGTGCGGCGAGCTCCGCGCAGAAATGGGCGGACAGGCCGTTCAGATCGAGTTCGGACCGGGTGTAGGGGACGACAGGCGAGGCGGGTTGCACGCCCAGGTTGTCCGCGGTGGCCCTCACCCTTGCACGTGTGGCGGCGGCTCCGCCGTGCACGTAGTCAAGAGGTGTCGCGCCGTCCACCGCGATGGCGGCCACAGCCGAGCTCGCTTCGATTCGCGCTCGGGTGCCATCGCCCAAGGCGGTCCCGCTCCCCAGGCGGCAGGGACGCCATCACATCGGTCGTGCTTGCGATCTGCAGTTTGGCGCGCTCGCCCGCATCAAGGCCAAGAGTGCGGACGTCGTCGTTCCTTCGGTGAGAATGACCGTAGCTGGGTGGATTGGGTGAAGTGACCCCGCCGGCACCATCTCCAGGGCCGCGAGCACCCACAGGATCGCGATCGACGGCAGGGCCGGGCATCCAGGGCATCAGGATGCTGCGGTACTCGATGAGCTGAGGATCACAAAGCCCTGACGCCCAACGAGTCGGACGTGCCCTCATCTCAGCCTGCACGGCTGGGAGCACGTCGTGGTGTTCACCCTGTCCGGAGCCGGTGTTTGGGCCTTGACATCATCTTGACCCCATCGTGAGCCGGTGTTGAGGAGCGAGGCGAAGGATCGTCTCGAGCCGGGTCGAACCGGCGTTCCAGAAGGGATGACGACGTGTTCAAGCCGGCAGAACCGGACGTCCCCGATGTCGACACCACCCAACGACAACGGGATCGATCGGCGCATCGGATGACGATCCAGTTTCTGCAAGTGTTCCGCAACCATCGACTCGATGGAGTCACCGATCGAGATTTCAGACCGCCACTGCCCGGAAAAGACCACTCATCGTGACGATACGAGAAGCTCTTTCGTGGGGCCGGATCTCAGGAGGGAATCCCGCGGAAAGTCGATCAGGGACGAAGGTCCCGGCCAATTTTGGACTTCATTCCCTAACCGGGGTGGGCAGTTGCAGCTACGCTGAACACAGAATTCCGTCGGGTGTGCAAAGAATTGCCGACGAACGGAGTGCATGGGGGAATCAGGTTTGTACGAGGGGTATCCCGTGGCGGGCGCCCGGCGGACCTCTACTGCGATCGAAGGGAAGAATCCAGGTGGGGTCCGGATCCGAGCTGGGCACAACGACAGGCGGCCCCGGTGGGCCCATCCCCGATGACACCGTTTCGGCCGCATCATTGGTCGAAGATCACCCGTCCATTCCGGAGCCGGACCAACCGCCGGCACCGGGGGTAGACCCGTCACCGGCGTTGCACCCCTCCGGCCGCAAGCAAGGAACCTGGGTGCTCGGTGGACGGGTTCGAACAATTCTGCTGCTCGTGCTGGCCGCCCTGGTGGTGGTGTTGCTCGTCCGTCCGACGAGTTCGAGCAAGGTCGGCGATTTCTCCGGCCTCGCCAGTCAGGTGAATACCACGTTGACCGGCGAAACCGGAGTAGTCCAATCGTCGGGCGGCTACCTCCCTGGCACCGGAATCGTTCTGGTCAGCAGCGTGAGTGGCGTCGAGACCAGTCAGCTGAACCAGATCCTCAGCACCGCTCTCAGTCCTCTTGCAGATCAGCTTGCCGAGCTGCCTGGCGGGGAAGCCATCTCGTGGCAGGTCGCCACGTCCAGCCCAGCAGCGGAGGCTTCCACACGCCTCGTCCGGGTCGCCGGAGTTGATGTACTCGATCAGACCCGGTGGGTAGTGGCGGCCGTTCCGTCCGGCGCGAATGCGGCAACGGCCACCGGCAGTGCGGCGGCCAGCGGGTCGGCCGCGGCCATCGGATCAGCAGCTCCGACCACTGGATCGGCTGCGGGGACAACGGCCGCCGCCTCCGCGTCCGGCGCAGCGGCCGCTGGATCGGCCGCGGCCACCGGATCGGCAGCACCGGTCACTGGATCCGCTGCGGCGACGACTGCGGCAGCGCCCGCCGCCGCGACGACGGGGGCGACGGGCACCGACAGCTTCAGCGCGGATGCGAGTTCGTGGACACCCTTGACCGGTACCTGGAAAGTCAAGGATGGCGCCTACCAGCAGACCGACAACTCCGGATTCGATTTCATCAGCCAATTCAAGACGACCGTGCCTGCGGCATACACGGTGAGCGTCAAGATGCATGGATTGGGCGATTCGCTCAACGCCGGTCTGATGATCGGTCAGCCAAAGCAGGGCGCACGGCAGGGCGCCACGATCGTCGATCTTGCCGGCAAGGACTACCTGCGATGGGGGACCTACGACGCAGGCACCGGTGTCTACAAATTCGTCGGCGGGAAGAGCGTCGGCGTCCAGGACCCGGCGACGTGGCACACAATCGCTGTGACTGTGGCGTCGGCCGGCACGACGGTGGAATGGGACGGCAAGAAGGTCGGTAGTTTCCCGGCCGTGTCCGGCGGCAGCGTGGGCCTGGTGACGTCGCAATCCGCGGTCGAGTTCGACGACATGGCGGTGACAGCGACATGAGCAGCTCGACCCTGGATGCTCCCCCCGCGGATCCGATCCTCCCCACCTCGAACGACGAGTCCGGCAATCCGTCCACAGCGGGTCCTGGCGAGCCGGCGAGCCCACCGAAGGTTCGCGACGGATTCCTGGACACCGTCCGGGCGATCGCGCTGATCCGAGTGATCTTCTGGCACACCCTGGCCTGGGCGGCCATCAGCTGGGCGGTTGCCGCCATGCCGGCAATGTTCTTCGTCGCCGGGAGCCTGCTGGAGCGCAGCATGAACAGCAGGCCATGGCCTCAGCTGCTCTTCAGCCGGCTGCGCAGGCTGTTGCTGCCGTTCTGGACGCTCGGCGCCGTCGTGCTCAGCGTGCTGGTAATTGTCAATCACCTCCATCCGGGATCGGACACTGCACTGTCCCCGGCGTCGCTCCTGGGCTGGATATTCCCGATCGTCGACCCCCGGGGGACGGTGTGGGAAGCGGGCTGGGCGACGACCCCGCTCTGGTACATCCGCTGCTACCTCTGGCTGCTGTTGCTCTCGCCGCTCATGCGGCGCGCGCACAAGCGCTGGGGTCTGAAATTCCTGATCGTTCCGGTGATTGCGGTCTTCGCGTGCGATTACCTCATCCGGCATCCGGAGAGTGCCCCGGCCGTCTTCACCAACGTCAAGTACTACATCGGCGATCTCGCCACCTTCAGTTTCTTCTGGATGCTGGGATTCAGTCACAACGACGGTGCCATCGCCGGCCTGGACAGGCGAGCCCGGCTGGAATGGGCAGCGATAGGTGGCGGCGCCGCGGTGCTGTGGGTGAAGTTCATGGCGCCGCCGACGCTGGTGGTCAACGATTCCTACCCGCTGCTGATCTTCGTGGGGATCGCGTGGCTCGGACTTTTCCTTTCCGTGGAGAAATGGCTGGGCCAAGGGCTGACCAACCGCTGGACCGGTCCGACCGTGAGATGGCTTGGTCGCCGGTCGATCTCGGTCTACCTATGGCATCCCGTCGCGATTGTGGGGGCATACTGGCTGCTGTCCGAACTCGCGCCGTCGGCGCCCCAGATCGCCGTCCTGCCTGGGGTATTCGCGCTGACGGTGGTGCTCGCGGTGATCTTCGGACGGGTGGAGGATTACGCCGCAGGGCGCAAGGCACAGTGGTGGCCCGGCCGTGATGATCCGAAGCTCATCCGCGACGTCGGCGATCGGCTGGGCCGCTTCCTACCGCGCCGGTTGTCCCCGATACGCGCGGTCGTGATCGGCGCTGTGGTGGGTGTGTTGGTCGTCAACGTACTTGTGCCCAGTCCGGAGGGCCTGCCGGAGGCGAGCGCAGCGGCCGCGGGAACCGCGGATGCCGACACCGGCGGTCTTGCGCTGCCGCCCGCTCCATCGGCCAAACCCGACCAGGCCAATTTCGGCGCCGCCGCCACCGCGACGTCGGCGGCGGCATCCGGGACCGCAGCAACAGCGGCAGCAACGGCCGCGGCATCCGGTGCGCCCGTGTCAGGCGCGGCTGCAGACCCGGCCGCGATCAAGGACAAGCTGCAGGCGGCCGTGGACAGCTGGCGAACCACCAAGAAGGTCGACGGAGTGCAACTCGGAGTCATGCTCGCCGACGGCACCGACATCACCCTGACCAGCGGTAAGAAGTCCGACGGATCCGCACTTGATGTCGCCGCAAGCTACCCGATCACCTCGGTGACCAAATCCATGACCGCCGCGATCACCCTCGAGCTGGTGAAGCAGGGAAAGATCGGGCTCGACGATCCATTGCCCGCCATCACCAAGGTCCCTGACCTTCCCTATGTCGGCAAGGTGACCATCCGCCAGCTGCTCAACCACACCGCAGGCGTCAAGCCCTACGACACGACCGCTGGCTATCAGGCTGTGAAGAGCGGGCCGCTGACGCCGGAGACCGCCTTGAAACTGGTGGTGTCCGAACCGCTGGAGTGGACCCCGGGCTCGCAGGTCGGCTATTCGAACTCCGGCTATCTGACGCTCGGCCTGCTCGACGAACAGCTCAGCGGCAAGAGTTACGCCGACCTGGTGCAGTCCCAGATCTTCGGGCCCGCGGGAATGACCAACAGCACGTTGGACGACACGCCGACGGCGGGCTGGGCAGGCTTCTCCGCGGGCGGCGTTGTCTCGACACTGACCGATCAGCTTGCGTGGGGCGACGCGTTGTACCGCAAGGGAAAGATCCTGGACAAGGACTCATTGGCGCAGATGCTGAACATCGACAACCAGTTCAACACCGGACTCGGCGCCTTTCCCACCTGTCCTTGCTCGCTCGACAACGGGGTCAAGGTGTTCAGCTCCATCGGCCACAACGGCGGCCAGACGACGGTCCAATACGCGCCCAAGCAGGACGTCGTCATTGCCGCGAACCTCACCGAATCCATGTGGACCGACGACCTGAGTCAGGCCGACGTGGCGGAACTCCTCACCTCTGTGGAACAGGTGGTCAGCCCGTCATGATGAATCCTCTTCGTCGACGAAAGGCGCCCCCGCTCACCGGGTCCACGCCGTTCCACCTCCGGCCGAACTTGCGCCTCGGCGTTGTCACCGCGTTCCCGCCCGGCCGGAACAGCCTGAACGAGTTCGGGTTTCATCTGGTCAAGCACCTGGCGCGGCAAGATGATGTCGAGGCGGTCATCTTGTACGCGGATGAAACTGACGCCGGTCCGCCACCGGAGATGCCCAACGTCGAATCGGTTCCCTGCTGGAAGTTCAACAGCGTCGCCAACCTGTTGCGGATCCGACGGGCCATCCGCAGGACCACACCGGACGCCGTTCTGCTGAACCTGCAATTTGCCTCCTTTGGCGATCAGCGCATACCCGGCGGACTTGGTCTGCTCACGCCGGTGATGCTGCGCATCATGCGAGTGCCCAGCCTCGTCATCCTGCACAACCTCGCGGACAACGTTGACATGCAGGACGCGGGTTTTGCCGGCTCCGCCGTGACCGCGCGGCTGATGAAACTGGCCGGCCGCCTTCTGACCCGCTCCATTCTGACGGCAGATGTTGTCGCGTTGACCATCCCACGTTATGTGGAATACCTGCACGCCAGTTACGGCGCCGAGAACGCGCTACTCGCCCCGCACGGCAGCTTCGAAGACGTGGCCGTGCCCTCCTTTGCTGTGCCGGCCGGGCGCCGCAAGATCATGGCCTTCGGCAAGTGGGGCACCTACAAGACCGTCGACATGCTGGTGCAGGCATACCAAGAACTGCTCCAGCGGGGGTACCAGGACCTTGAACTGGTGTTGGCCGGCACCGACAGTCCCAACTCGGCGGGGTACATGGCCGGCGTCGCCACCAGGTACGCCGACGTTCCGAATCTGACGTTGACCGGATATGTGGCCGAGGAGGACGTCGCCGGCCTGTTCAGTTCGTCCACGGTGGTCGCCTTCCCCTACACGTCGACCACCGGAAGCTCCGGCGTATTGCACCAAGCTGGGGAGTACGGGCGAGCGGCGGTACTGCCTCGGATCGGTGACTTGATCGACATCATCGAGGAAGAAGGCTTCCGCGGTGTGTACTTCGAGCCGGGCGATCCGATCAGCTTGGCCGACGCGTTGGCCAAGGTTCTCGACGATGATTCCCTGCGAGATGAACTCGGCCGTCGCAACTTCGCTGCTGCGTCCGGAATTCCGATGTCAGAGGTCGTGCATTGGCATGTGGTGCACGTCCGGCGGATCCTGGATCGACGGATGCTGGGCCGTGCGGCCAAACGATGAGCGTCATCGGCACCGGCGAGGCCGGCGGTAACGCCCACACCGGATCCGGGCGGTCGGACGGAACCGGCGCGCGGCAACTGGTCGCCGGCGGCTCCGTCCTGGCAGTGGCGTTGGTCGTGACCAACGCCGGCAACTACATCCTGAACCTGCTGCTGGGACGCTGGCTGTCCCCGGCCGAGTTCGCCGACGCCAGCCTCATGGTGACGTTGATGTTGACGATCGCGTCGATCTCTTTGTGCCTCGAGCTGGTGACGGCCCGGTTCGTCGGGATCCGAGACGCCGCAGGCCTTGTCGGAGACTCGGAGCGGCTCGCACGCTCGCTGCGGCACGTTGCGCTTGCCGTCGGGATCGCCATCGCGGCAGTGCTCGCCGTGGGCTCGCCATGGTGGCGGGACATCTTCCACACCGGGTCAGCGTGGCCTTTCGTGATCCTGGCCGGCGGGATCCCGTTCTACCTTCAGTGTTCCGTCGGCCGTGGAATGCTCCAGGGGCGGCTGCGATTCGTTCCGCTGGCCGCCACCTTCCTGGTGGAGATGGCGGTCCGGCTGTCGGTGGGCTCCGGTTTGGTGCTTCTTGGTATGGGAGTCGACGGCGCCACTGCAGGGCTGGCGCTGTCGCTGGTGGCGGCGTGGGTCACCGTGACGCTGTTCCGGCCCGGCGTTTCCGGGGGAGGGGTACCGGTGGACGCAGGCGTCGAAAGCCCTGCCGATCTCACCGGCGTCCGCGCCTACGCGGGCTTCGTGTCCGTACTGCTCGTCGGACAGATGGTCATCAACAACAGCGACGTATTGATCGCCAAGGCCAGCTTGGTGCCTTTCGACGCCGGCCTCTACTCGGCCGTCGCATTGATCGGCAGAGCGGTGTTCTTCCTGTCCTGGTCTGTCGCCACGGTGGTATTCCCGGTCGTCGCATTGCGTCATGCCAAGGGCGAAACCGGCCATCGGGTGCTGGCGGGCGGAATACTCGCGGTGCTCGCGATCGGCGCGTCGTGCGTGGTGGGCGCGTTGCTGTTCGGCGGATCGGTGTTGGGTGTGGTGCTGGGGCCGGAATACAGCGGGTTGAGCGGGTCTCTTTCGGTCTATGCCCTCGCGACCACCCTGTTCGCGGTTGCCTGCCTGATCGCGAGCCACCATCTCGCGACGGGCCGAATTCGGGAATCGTGGGTCATTCTCGCCGGCGCGGGCCTGCAGGTCGTTCTGTTGCTGTTGTGGCACAACAGCATCGCCCAACTCATTGGCGCTCAGTTGGTCGCGATGAGCTTCCTGTTGGCTGCTGTGGTCATCAGCCATTTCGCGCCGTACCACGGCAGTGCATTCGGTCAGTCGGTGGCCGATGGGCCGACTTCGGATACAACAAAGGTGGATTGATGACGAACACCTCGACCTATCAGGCCTACCGTGCGTGGGTGACGGAGGCCATTGCGGGAAAGCCCAGGATCTCGGTGGTCATTCCCGCGTACAACGAGGAATGGCGGATACTGCCGACCGTGGGCGCGATCGCGACCCACATGTGCGCACGCGGGGAACCTTGGGAGTTGATCGTCGCCGACGACGGTTCCACGGACAGCACCGTCGAGCTGCTGACCGATCTTCGATTTCCGAATATGCGCGTGCTGATCGCCGACCGCAACAGGGGCAAGGGTAGCGCTGTTCGCCGCGGAGTGCTGGCTGCGCAGGGCGACTATGTGCTGTTCGCGGATGCCGACCAGTCGACGCCCATCGAGCAGTTCGACAGGTTGTTGGACGAGCTGACGAAAGGATACGACGTCGCGGTGGGTTCACGGGCGGCATCGGGTGCCGCGGTGAGTGGTCGCAGCCTGCTGCGGAGGACCTTGAGTCGTGGTCTGCGGGTCGTAGTGGGAATCGGTTTCGGGGTGAAGGTGGCCGACACCCAATGTGGATTCAAGCTCTTCACGGCCGACGCAGCGCGCACACTTTTCGAGCTGCAGATCGTCGACAACTTCTCGTTCGACCTCGAGGTGCTCTACCTCAGCAGCAAAGTCGGCCTCAAGGTCGCGGAGGTTCCGGTCGAGTGGATCGATGCGCCGGGCTCGACGGTGGATGCCGCCAAGGTGTCCCTGCAATTCCTCACGGACCTGGTCAAGATCCGGATCAGCGATCTGCGCGGCCACTACACCGTGGGTGGGCACCAATCCGTCGCGCGAGCGACCGGACGCCGGCATGCGATCGTCCCGGCGCCCTCTCCGGTCAATCAGTAACGGCCAATCAGTAAGGGTCAACCAGTAAGGGAGAGCGTGATGAGAATTCGCACTGAGACAGGCGCAGGGCACCACAGCATCAGTCTGGCAGGCCGGTTCGACGCGCACGAGATCGACGGTTTCCGGGTGGCCTTCGAACCTCTGATGAGCGAGCCGGCAACCGTCGTCCACGTGGACCTGGCCAACGTGGTGTTCGTAGACTCCAGCGCGCTGGCCGAATTGCTGCGCGCGCAGCGGGCGGCGCGGGAATCCGACGGAGACCTCATTCTGGTCAACATGTCCGACCCGGTGCGGATCATCCTGGAGCTGACCGCGCTCGAACAGGTGTTCACCACCGAGGCAGGCGCGAACGCCGCAGCCGGTGTTGCGGCCGATGGCTCTGGTCGGCCTGTCGAGACACGCTGACGTGCCGACCGACGTCTCGACCACTCGCATGGATCTGGAGCGGGGACGCCCCGCTCCCGTGCCCGAGGGCGACCCCCTGCTGCGGACTGTGCAACGGTTGACCGATTCGCAGGAGCGGGTGACCGAGGCACTGATCGCCAGCCAGGACCAGCTCGCAGCACTCCGTGCCCTCATCGGAGTTCCCATCAATTCGTTGGACGACAACTCGGCCCTGGAGTTGATGCTGACGGAGGCTCTCGAGCTGACCAATTCCGATGGCGCGGTGCTCGTGCGTGGTGGCCTTGTGATGGAGGTGGGCGCCGGAGCGCAGCTCGTCGAATTGCGTCAACGGTTGACCTGCGGCAAGGGCTTGCGCCGGTCCGAGCCCCACCCTGTCGAGTTGTCCGACGGGCCCGCCGTCGTCGCGGTGCTGGGCGAAGGCGCGCGGCCGGGCTGCCTGGGGTTCGCCCGCCGTTCGGGCGCCCGATACAGCACCGGCGACCTCCAGCTGATCGATGCCGTCGTGGCCGCCATCAACACGTTGATGTCCTTGACCGATCTGCACCGACGCAGCGTCCAACGAGCAGCCATCGACCGCGAGCATCAACTCGCGTCGAATCTGGCGCAGGCAATTCTGCCGACCGCCCCGCCTTCGCTGGCAGGGGTGGAGGTTTTCGCCGCGAGCATCCCGGCGAGCCTGGCGGGCGGCGATTTCATCGTTTTCGAAGTCCTCGACGGAGTTTTGTGGTTTGCGGTGGGAGACGTCGCGGGAAAGGGCCTGCCTGCCGCCATCGTCATGACCAGGGCGGTCAGCGCCACGCGGGTTGCCTTTCACACCCATGCCGACGACGATCCGGCGGCGGCTCTCGGCGCAGTCGGCGATGAACTCTTCGACTACCTCAGCGGCGTCGGGTTGTTCGTGACCATGGCATTGGGTTCCTACCGCCCCGGAAGCGGCATCGTTCACCTCGCCAATGCGGGACACTCGCCGTTGCTGTCCGTGGCCGGCGGAGTGACCCGTGTCGTCCCGCCATCGATGCCACCGATCGGCGTGGTGCGCGCCATCAGGGGGCGAACCCAGCGGCTGCCTTTGGGGCCGAACGACCTCCTGGTGCTCGGGTCCGACGGGCTCGCGGAGCAGGAGAACGCCGACGGGGAGTTGTACGGATATGACAGGCTGCGGTGCCGGGTCGAGCAATGGGCGCACCTCACCGTGAACGAGTTGGGGGACGGACTGATGAACGACGTCGACGACCATGCGGGCGGGGCACTGGCCTCGGACGACCGAACCTTGGTCGTGCTCGGCGAAGCGAGGGTGGCCCGATGAACGGCGGGCCGGCCCGACTCACCATGAGCGCCGATGCGCTCGCCGTACGCGAGCTCGGTCCGTGGTTGTCCGAGGCGCTGGCCCCGACCGGGGCCGAGGCGCCCGCGCTGCGGGGCAAGATGGAACTCGCCGTGCACGAGATCTGCATGAACATCGTCGACCACGCCTACGGGGGCCGCCCTCTCGACGACAGAACCGACCTGCATGTCGAGTGCTGGGTCCATCCGGATGCGGTCCTCGTCCGGGTGAGCGACGGCGGGAGCCCCTTCCAGGCCCCGGCGCACCGACCGACCCCGGGCGTGGCGCAGATCCGGGGCTACGGCCTGCCGATCGTGGAGAAGCTGGCCGACGAGGTGCGATACGAGCGCGGCAACGGCATCAACATCTGGTCGCTCCGATTCCGCCGAGCCGGCCCAGACAGGAGCAACGGTCATGAATAGCCCAGAGAAGATCAGCCCGGAGAAGATCAGCCCGGAGAGGATTGGCGAGGAGAATAGCGCTGAGAAACTGCCCGCGGCAGGCAGAGTGGGAAGCCTGTGCATCAGGGTCACCATTCACGAGGGGGTTTCGGCGACGATCGTTCTTCTCGGTCGGCTCGATGCAGTGGAAGCGCCCACCTTGCGCCAGCAGTTCGCAGGGATCTTCGATGCCGGTGCGGTGACGGTGGTGGTCGATCTGGTCGGGGTGACGTTCATCGACAGTGCCGGACTCGCGGCGTTGGTTCGCGCTCGCCGGGATGCGCAATCGGCCGGTGGCGATCTGGTGCTGATCAGGCCTGCCGACGAGGCGGCGCTGCGGGTGTTCCGACTGACGCAGTTCGATGAGGTGTTCCAGATGGTCGCGAGCCGCGGTGCCGCGTGACGGCGGATTCCGGGTCTTCCCGCGGTTCGGTACTCGTCGTCGACGACGACATGGTGTCGCGACTCGTGTTGGCGCATATGTTGCGCCGCATGAGATTCGAGGTACTCGAAGCAGACGATGTCGGTCCGGCAACCGAAATGGTGGCCGGATCGGAATTTTGCATTGTGTTTTGCGATTTCTCGATGCCAGGTGGCACCGGACTCGATGTGCTGGCCCGGCTTGTTCGGGGGCCGGGCCGTCCGGGCTTCGTGTTGGTGACGGGCGTCGTGGATGCGGCCAAGGTCGACGGTGCCCACTTCGATTCCGTCGATGCCTACATGACGAAGCCGGTGAGCACCCGTGCGCTGCGCGCCTGTGTCGACACGGTCCTGTCGAATCGGTCCGCGAGTCCATGACGTCGTGGGGGTCGGTGGGACGGCGGACGGCAGTGGCGGCCGGCTGGGCTGTGGCCGCCGGCATGTCGGTCGTCGGGCTCAACCGGCTGTTTCGCTCGGAGAGCGAGCCTGCGCTGATCGGTGTGCAGGGAATCGGAATGTGGTTGCTGCTGCCCGCGTATCCACTGGCGCTGGCTGCCATCGTGGCGCGGAAGAAGGCGCTGGCCGGAGTGGCGGTCGCGTTGGTGCTGGGGAACGTCGTCTGGGCCGGCGAGATGTTCGAGCGCGGTCACGACCAACCCGCACCAGCCGGGGCAGCGACCCTGCGGCTCGTCTCGGCCAATCTGCTCGTCACCAATCCCGACATCGTCACTCTCGGCAGGGATCTGGCCGCCACCGGAGCCGACGTGATCGTCCTTCAGGAGGTCAGCGCGGAGCACCTGGCCGGGCTCGGTGCGGCCGGTCTGCTCGACAGGTACCCGTACCAGGTGCTGGACCCGCTTCCGGCGTTTCATGGATCCGCGATCCTGTCCGCGCTTCCCATTGCCGATGGCCGGGCCTTCGACGTGGCCGGATCCCCGATGACCCGCGCGGACATCACCACCGGAACAGGGATTGCCCGATTGATCAACGTGCACACCGTGGCGCCACTGAACGAGTCTCAGGCCCGTCGCTGGCGTGCCCAGCTTCACCTGCTGGCCCAGATTCAGCCGCCGGAGTCCGGCGCCCTGATCATGGCGGGGGACTTCAACGCCACCCTGGACCACGCGCCGATGGATGCATTGGTCTCCAGCGGAATGCGGGACGCCTTCAACGAGGCCGGGCAGGGCATCGGTGCCACCTGGCCGCAGACCAGCGGCCTGATGCCCCCTTTGATGCGCCTTGATCACATCCTGGTCAGCGACCAGGTGGTGGTGATGAGCGCCGAGGTCCAGGCCAATCCGGGCAGCGACCACCGCCGACTGTCCGTGGAGTTGGCCCTGCCGTCCGCCGCCGCATCAAAATCTGTGCCGCAGCCGAGCACGTCCCTGGCCGCGTCACCATGACAGCGGTCCTGGAACCGGAGGCGGTCCACCGCAGCGAATCACCTTTGCAGGCGGAGCCCGAGTCCGCCCAAGGGCTTGAATCCTCGCGCGGATGGGTGGCTCGTCACCGACTGCTGCTGATCGCGCTTGTCCTGGTCGTTCTCTTTCACGGTTCACTGTTGCTGTCCGGCAGCTACCAACGCACCTACGACGCCTATGTGCACATCTTCTTCGCCGACCACTACGCGCGATCGTGGTTCTCGGGGTGGGATACCCGCTGGTACACGGGCTTTTCGACACTGAGCTATCCACCTGGCAGTCATTACGCGGTGGCCGCCGTCAGCAAGCTGTTCGGCCTGCAGACCGGCTTCGCCGTCGTTCAACTGGGCGCGCTGCTGATCCTGACCATCGGCGTCTACCGGTGGGCTCGGATCTGGGTCGACCA
Source organism: Nakamurella sp. (assembly GCA_035633315.1). Classification (GTDB taxonomy): domain Bacteria; phylum Actinomycetota; class Actinomycetes; order Mycobacteriales; family Nakamurellaceae; genus Nakamurella. The sequence goes on from DASQFG010000511.1 coordinate 15,107, forward strand.
GGAGTCCGCCGGGTGGGCCGCGATCCTGCTGGTGCTGTCGTCCTCGATCGCCGAGACCGTCCATGTTTTCGGCCAGCTGCCCACCACGTTCTCGCTGGGGTTCCTGCTCAACGCCCTGCCGTACGCCGACCGATGGGTCCGGGTCGGCGGGCTCCGTTCGCTCGTCCTCGGCGTTGTCTGCATGATGGCGACGACGGCCAGCCACCACGTCACCACGCTGTTCGGCGCGGTCTTCTTCCTCGGGCCGGTGCTGGTCGCGGCGCTCGTCGCCGCGCTGCGCACCCCCCACCCCGATGAGCCAGACGGTCATCCGGCCCGAATATCGAGGCAATTGCTCTGGCCGCTGGTGGCCAGGCGGCTTCGCCGGGTCCTTCCCGCGGTGACCCGGGCCGCCCTCTTCGGAGTGCTGGTGGTGATCACCCTCGTCCTGGTGGTGCTGCCGTACTGGCTGTACTCGCGCAGCGACCCGATCACCCAGGTGTCGATCCCCCACGCCAGCCGCGACAGCTTCCTGGTCAATCTGAACGCCGGCCTGGTGTTCTGGCTCATCCCCTGGGGCACAACGCTCTTGGTGTTGCCGTACGCGCTCGTTCGTGGGTTCGCATCGAAGGCGTGGCCGCTCGCCGCATCGCTCGCGTTGTTGGTGCTGCTGGGCACGGGGGGCACCACTCCGATACCGAGGTTGCTGCTCGGTGGCTCCTACAACATCCTCACGCTCGACCGATTCACCTTCTGGGCCACCATCTGCGTGCTGCCGCTGGCCGGGCGGTTCGTGAAGAGCATGGTCTCCGGCACGATTCACGATTGGATGGTCAGGCAACTCGGTCGGGTGCTGGCCGTGGCGTTGCCGGTCCTGCTGCTGGTGGCCCACCTGGCGGTGACGTTGTTCGCGGCGAACCTCACCCATTACCGCCCTTTCCAGCCGGGAACGATCGATGTCGCGCCGATCACCGCTTTCCTGGACAAGGACGATCACGATCACTGGCGTTATCTGACACTGGGTTTCGGCGACCAGATGGCCTGGCTGTCGGCGAGCACCACGGCTGCCACCGTCGACGGCGACTATCATTCGGCCCGCGCGCTGCCCGAATTGACCTCGCGTCCGGTGGAACGGCTGGAGAATTCGAAGTACGCCGGTGTGCCCGGAATCGGTAGCCTGCAACAGTTCCTGGCGGTCCCCGAGCGGTACAACCTGAAATACGTGTTCAGCAACGACCGGTTCTACGCGCCGCTCCTGGACGCCAGCGGATGGACCGATCTCGGTCCGCTGTCCAACGGCATCGAGGTATGGGAGCGGGCCGATGTGGCGCCGCTGCCGGCCACCGATCTCTCCCGCGAACCGCCCGCGTGGGAAAGGTACCTGTGGGGAACCGTCCCGATCGGCTCGATCCTTGCCGCCCTGCTCCTGCTCGTCTGGTCGGCGTGCGGTTCCCCGGTGCCCCGCTGGCCGCGGAGACTGCTGCACTCGGTCGGCGCCGCCATCCGGGCGCTCACCACGCCCTTGCGCCGGATGCGGGCTGCGGTGGACGGAAAGCTCGCGCGCGCTGCGGCCAGGGTGCCACCCGCTGCGGTCACCGACCCCCCGCGCCGCTGGTTGCCGGGGCGCCCTGTGCTCGGCGCAGTGCGGGCCGGTGCCCGCCGCCACGTGACATCGTCCCGTCGGCGACGGCAGGCGGCCATCGTGGTCGGCACCCTCGCGCTGCTGACAATCGGAACGGCGGCGCTGGTCCGTCCGGTGCCGCCCACCGCCGAGCAGGTACTGACCTCCTACTACGACGACCTCGACTTCCGACGCTTCGGTGACGCCTACGCCCGGCTGGATCCGGCCACCAGAGGGGATTTCGTCCAGTATCAACTGGACCTGTCCGCCGACGGCGGGTTGGTGGCGTCGTTCGCCAAGCTCGACACTGTCACGCTGTCGACCGTGGAGCAGACGCCGGACCGCGTGGTACTGAGGAGCACCCGGACATTCCTCACCTCGCTCGAGTCCTACGACGTCGTCGACGAAGTCACGCTGACCAGGGGTTCCGGCGGCTGGGTCATCGAGCTTCCGGCTACCGATCCCAGCAAGCCGCAGGACCAGTTCACCAGCCGGGCCGGGGTTGATCTCCTGGCTCAGGGACGCCGTGCGTTGACCTCGGGCGCGACGGCGACGGCGGATGTTCTGGATCGGCCACAGCTCACCCTGACCGACCTGCGCGCCGAACGGGTATCCGACAGGTGGGTGGTGGTGGGACAGGTCACCAACGTCGATGTCGATCCCGCGGATGTGACTGTGCAAGCCCAGATGCGCGATCCCAACGGTTCTTTGCTGGCTTCGTGGGATGCATCCCAGGTGATCGTCCACAAGCTGCTGCCCGGCCAGAGCACTCCCTTCCGGATCGAGTTCCAGTCCATCGCTGGCACCGGGGCGTACGGCACTGAGGTGGACGGGGGCGTCACCGTGGTCGCCAATGGGGCCGCCGATGGGGCCGCAGCCGGGGCCGACAGCGGTGCTGGAAGCCAGATCGCCGTGGCGGCTCCCACCCCGGCGAAGGCCGATGTGCGGGGTCCGGTGGAGTTCGATCCCAGGACGATCACGCCCCTGACGCTCCCGGCGGACGCCGGGGTCGCCGCGGTGGATGTCTACGCACGCGCGGTGGTCACGCCCTCCGTGAACCCTCCGGGCCTGCAGGTCACCGATGTTCATCTGGACGGCGACACGCTGGTCGGCACCCTGCGCAATGACAGCACCGAGGAAGCCGCGGTACCGCACCTACTGTTCTCCTACCTCGACGGCTCCGGACACCTCGTCTGGGTCGACGACGCCTACCTCGAGCACAGCGTCGCGGCCCAGCACTCCACGTCCTTCCGCGTGCCGTTGGCGCAATCCGCTACCGTGCGCGACGCGGGCGTGCCGGTCAGCGGGTACGCGGGTCCGGCCCATTCGCCGTTCTCGCAGACGATGGTGCCGATGATCCCGCTCCCGCCCTCCACCGGGTTCGCCAGTGTCGGGGTCACCGCGACGAGCTACTTCCGGGCCGGTGGGTTGTGACCTCGCGAACTCGCCGAGCGCTTCTCGTTGCCGGGGGAGCCGTTGTGCTGCTGGCGGTCTCGGTCTCGGTGTCCGTCTCGGTCTTGGGATCGATGGGGCCGGCGCGGCCCGAGGCGGTCCGGTCTGCGGCGGGTGGGTTGGCGGTGACCGCTCCCGAACGGGCGGGGGCGGGTCAAGCTGTCCCGGTCCAGGTCACCGCGGCCGACGGGGTCGACGTCGCGCTGACCGCCGTCGGGTCACTCGGAATGACGACCGACCATGCCGTCGCGGCGGGGGGAACCGCCACGTTCACGCTGACCGCCGACGTCACCCGCGCGGCCGGCCAGATCACGCTCCTGGCGCGCGCCGGGAACGCGAGCGCCACCGCGGCGCTCGTTGTCGAACCGGGTCCGCCGGTCGATCCCATCACGCCGGTCGTCGGGGCTCGATCGATCGTCGCCGACGGCACCGACCGCTCGATGGTGGTCGCGATGCCCTCCGATGCGATGGGCAACAGCATTGCCGACGGCTCGCCTGCTCGCGTCTTTCGCCGCCATCCGGACGGGCGCGTGGACACCCAGGACGTGACGATGGCCCACCTCCTGCTGTGGGGCCTGCTGCCCTCGGGGACGGTGGCCGGCCGCAACGATGTCTGGGTGCAGGCAGGCGACGCCACCGGCCCGACGGCCTCGCTCGACGAGGTCGCGGCACCTCCCGTCCCCTTCACCCTGGCGCCGGTTGATCCACAGGCGGCCACGACCACCGTTGCCGACGGGCAAAGCCTGGTGTCGATCCGCACGTCCTTGCTCGCCGACCCGTTCGGCAACGTCGAACCCGACGGGACCGCTGTCACCTTCGACTGGACCGGTCCGGACGGCCCGGGCACCGGGTCTGCGGTCACCATCGCCGGTGTCGCGCGAATGTCCCTGGCCGCCCCCGCCATTCCCGCGACGGTCACCGTGACCGCGTCCTGCAGGGGCACGGTCACCCCGGCCGGCCTGGCGCTGACTTTCGCGTCAGCCGTGTCCGCCGTCCCGGTTGTTGCCGAACGGGCCCCGGGCGGCATCGCTGTCGTCGTCGGGCCGGTGCTGCAGTCCGGCGGCGCATTCGTCCCCGACGGCACCATGGCCAACGTTGTCGTCGCGGACGCCAATACCTATCGAACCGTCACGTCAGGCCGGCTCACCGACGGGAAAGTTCAGCTGGCAGTTCCCGACGACGCGGCGTCGGGCGCGGTCACTGTCGAGGTGACCGTGCTGGGAACGGTCGGAACCGCTGCGTTGTGATGTTGTCCACCAAGGGCATCAAACGGCTCATCGCTCAGGCAGGGCTCGTCGCCGGTGCCTTGATCGCGATCGGGATCGTCGTGCTGGCAACACGTGTCGTCATCCTGTCCTCGACCACTGCCGATCCGGCGAGCGCGCTGCACCAGGTCGCCGAACTCCCCGCGGAAGCCGACGAGATGGTCGATTGGGCGCCCGATGGCTGGGCCACCGAGCGGGTGATGGAACCCGCCACCCGGATCGCCATCGAGGCCGCCTACGTGCGAGCCTGGGCGGCGTTGGGCGTGTACCAGTCGACCGGCGCGACTGGTCCGGTGACCGCCACGTTCAGCGGACCGGCTCGCACCGACGCGCTTGCCGTGCCGCGCGACGAGCCCGTGGCCACCTGGTCGGTGGCTCACCTGTTGCGGCTCGAGTTCTACTCGCTCGATGGCGCGACCGTCGCACTGACCGACACGGACGCGCGGCTGGTCCGCACCGCCGGGACCGCGGACACCGAAACGGTGGTGGATTCGGCGGAGTCGTACGCCGTGGTCATGGTGCTGGAGGACGGCTACTGGCGGGTCAGGGAATTGCGCCGCGACGCAGTGACGCAAACGGTCACGACGGCGTATGCGGGTGGTGTCACCGAGATCGCGGATGCGCGGACGGCGGCACCGGTCGCGGCGCCCGTGGTGAACGCCGTCGACTACCTGCCCGCGGGCTGGCCGGCAACCCCCGACACGACGATCGCCGAGGACTTCCGCCAGGCAAAGGATCTCGGCGTCGACACGCTGCGGGTCCGAATACCCTTCGACTCGCTGACCGCTCCGGCGAATGCGGATCAAGTCGCCGGGCTGCTGACTGCTGCCGGTCCCGCCGGGCTCCAGATCATCCTGGTGTTGTTCGAGGGTGAAATGGACCTGTCACCCGCGTCGTGGGCCGCGGCCGATCATTCACTCACCTCCCTGGTCGGCGCGGTGGGGAATGATCCGGCTCTGGTGATGTGGGACGTCGCGGACCAACCGGACCTGCGTACCGGCGCGGCCACACCGACGGAAATCCGGGCGTTCCTCGCGCATGAGGTCCGGCTGCTGCGCACTCTCGACCCCACGGTGCCGGTCACCATCAGTTGGTCGGTTCCCGCTGCCGCCGCAGACCCGGCGATGGTCGAACTGGTGGACGTGGTGTCATTCCATTCCACCGGGACGCCGGCGGATCTGACCGCCGCGGTGCAACAGATGTCGGCGGCCGCGGGAACCCGACCGATCATGCTGGTGGCGACGACAACAGCAACCGACGGTGGTTGGTCTGCCTTCCCGCATTCCGAGCGCAGGCAGGCTGTCGAAGTCGCACAGGTCCTGCAGTCGGCCGCCGAGAACGATGTCACTCGCACGTCGGTGAACCAACTGCAGGATTCCGCCGGCGATCAGCGTGGACTACTGCGGGCGGACGGATCCGCCAAACCAGCCGCGGCGCTGCTGCGCCCCGGCGCGCCGCTGGTCGGGGTTTCCGGTTCGGGTGCGGCCGACTATGCGTCATCGAACTTCTGGCGGGTGGCCGTCGCGGTGCTCTTCTTCGCCGTTCTGTTCCTGGTCCGGCACCACGTGTGGACGGCCGGTCGAGCTCTCCGGCTTCCGGGCCGCTCGCATCGGTAGGCGGACCGCCGATAGAGCAGCAAATGCCGGCGAACCTGCGGAACCTGATCGTTTCTTGAGGATTGCCCACCCGTTGCCTTGATCTACACATCGGATTCTATAGATGGAGCCACGGACGTCCCATTACATCCCAGCCGTCGCGGCCTCCACCCACTCGACGAGAGGTAGATGATGATGAGGATTCTGACCGGCCGCATAGTGGCCGCCGCGGTAGGCGTGTCGATGGTGGTGGCCACTTCGGTGATGCTGCCGACGGTGGCCTCGGCCGCCAGCACGGCGAATTCGGCGGCGGCACCCGCGGC